>MKRS01000857.1 GCA_001897035.1 Bacteroidales bacterium 45-6 | reverse complement strand
TGGAGATTTTCTTCATCGAGACGTATTCGTACCAAAGGCGATTCACCCATTTCTTCTTAGGCCACCGGGACTCGATATATTCGATATGGGGGAACATGGCTAAGTTTTTGTCAAAAACGAGAGCCACCACCCGGTATTCTCCGGTTGAAGCCAGTTGGGACAAATAGCCGAGGCAATCTTGCAAGATCGTGAGGGTGCCTCCCACATTCAGGTTTACGGCGGAAACAACTATCGTCTTCATCCCGTTATTTTTTTGCTAATTCGTTAAACAAGTCGAGCCATTGTTCCATCACAACATCTTCCGAAAAACGAGCTGAAGCCCTCCTTGCTGCCTGTCCCATTGTTTTTCGTAATTCTTCGTTTTCGATCAGTTCTTCGATCCTCGCTGCCAGCTGTTCTATCTGCCCTTCAGGTACCAAGAACCCATTTTCTCCATCCGATATAATATCCCGGGGACCACATTTGCAGGCAAAAGCCACTAAAGGCAAGCCGCTAGATTGCGCCTCAAGCAATGCCATCGGTAAACCTTCGTACCTTGAACTCATTGCAATAAAGGAACTTCCGAGGTATTCTTCCTGAATATTCTTCACTGCTGCCATCAAGTGAACCACTTCTTCCAATCCATTTAGGTTTATTTGCTCCTGCAAGGCATCTCGAAGAGGTCCGTCACCATAAATGCATAGTTCCCAATCAGGATGTGCTTGGTTGACAATAGACCAAGCGGCGATCAAGCCGTCAAACCCTTTCTGGTAGTCGTAGCGACCGACGGCAATCGCCCGTTTATTCTGCAAATGAGCTATCCTCTGGGGTTCAAAGCTTCGCGCATTAGGGATCACGAGTATATTTGAAAGTTTGCCCCAATAGCCTTTATCTTCTTGTGTTAATACCACAAAACGGTCATAATGCCTGACTGTATTCAAGTCCAATTTGTTCCGCAAACGATCCGCAAAAGCCCATACGCCTTTCCGCCCGTATTGAAGTCTTTTAAAGCGAGAAAAATGAATTTCTACCACCTTTTTGCTACCATCCTTGATTTTCCACAAGAAAGACACATCGTTGCAAAACATGGAGATAACAATATCGGCTTTCTCTTCCTTAAGCAATCGCGTCAGCTTTTTTCTGTGAAAATACTGTTTGGACGGGTATCGGACTATTTTGTTCCAAATGCTTTTCCCGTTGTTTTCCTCGTAATTGATGGCCAGATCCACAGTTCTAATTTTGGGAGAGAGGGCAAAAAAATTGTTTTCGCCACATTGATCGGTAGTAACAATCAGCACCTGCACACCTTGCTCCACCAAATAGTTCGCTTTGTTTGTGAGCACGCGTTCCATCCCGCCAGAATGCCTAAGGCCAGCTATGCAGTAAATAATTTTCATACAGCAAGAGGATTGGTGACGAGACGATTACCTTCCCATTCTCTTTCTGTGAAACAATAGAAGAGTGCATAAATCAAGAATATATCTGTGGCTACCTTTAACCAGACAATAAAGCTTAACATTATTAGCAAACAAAATGCCCACTTATACCTTCCCGCCTTTTGAAAAAACAGAATTCCATTATACACGAAGAAGAGAGCAAAAACGCCAAACCCTATCAAGCCACAATACAAGATAAAGCGGCAATAGCCGATATCTGTACCAAAAGTAAAGAGTCCAAAAGTACCTGAGCCGATCAGCCAAGTTTGGTTGTCTGTGGGCCAAATCCACATCTGGGAATTCAGTTTATCCGTTGAAGATGTTTTCCACACCCCGGTTTCCACCCAGTTGAAAAAGCCTTCAAAACCGAAGCGCAGATTCTCATGGAAAGCATGGTCTGCATTATACAGGTATGTGCTTATTGCAGCAACAACAGCTATCATAAAAACAAACACGGAGAAAAATTTCATGTACTCTTTTTCAATCACCAAAGTTACGATACGCGTACTCCAGATAAGATATGTTAGCCCCATAATCATGCCGAGACCAGTGGTGCGCGAAACCATGCTCCCAACTACGGATACGATGAAGAACGAACTCAATAATCCGAGCATATATTTTCTGTCTCGCCGAACAAATTCATTTCGACTTAGCAGAACTGCAATAAGAACAAGCACAATGCTAAAACGAACACCAGCCGGATCTAACGAGGCACCGATTCCATACAAGCGGTTTACTTCATTCAGGAATTCCTGACCCTGATCTATATAGCGATCCACAAAAGCCTTAAGGGGTTGAACTCTATCGATAAGCAAAGCAAGAATACACTGTGCCGTACACACTCCCGCCAGATAGGCGGTCAGCAACCTGAAGCTTGCTGTTCCATGGTTATAACGGATAAGTGAAACAACACTGTAAGCCCCCCCCAGCCACGTGAAGAAGGATACGATATAACTGGCATAGGTATAATCGTTCGTATGGTTTATATCGGTTGAATAGAAGCAGATAGCAGAAAAGACAATGGCAAATCCCATCGCGCCCAACAAGTTCATAGAAAGAGGCATTCGTTTTGCTCTAATCGAATTGACAACATACAACAAAACCCCGATTATCGCCAAAATCATTTTTGTATTCACAGACGACGGGAGAAGAGCAAAGCCGAACGAAAAATAATAGCAACTCACTATTATCCCCGTAAAGATCACCGCAAATAATTGTTTCATTTTTCTATTTTTCTATTTATAAATAATGCCGTACATGAACTTGACGACTATTCGATAATAGAGCCAGACAAGCCAAAACTGCCGTTTGCTCGCAGCCAATTGCAACAGTCGAATCCTTAATGGCAAATATTTATTATGCATAATTTGAAAGTTTGCTTCTGGAAACCAGTCTATCCACTGTTGATAGCGCTTTTTATCGTCACTTATCAAGAGCGGAAGCTTTATGTTTAGTTTCAATTGATAAATATACACATTCAATTTATCAGAATAACTACTTTTATCCAAATATTTCTCAGCTTCGCCAACATTAGCTGTCACCTGACGGATATGTTCTTCCGAATATGTCTTGGTCAGCGAACTAACATTTGTTTGCATATAATGGTACAAAGCTTCATCGATGAAAGACACTTTCTCCGCATTCGCAAATAGTTTGAGCATCACCATCATGTCTTCTCCCATGTTCAGCCCCTCAATAAAACGAATCTGATGTTCATCATATAATGACTTCCTGACTAAGAAAAGCCACAAATTCCACCGCATCGCCCCCGCCATCATCAAACGTAGAGCCTCGGACGGATTCGCGAAGCCGGGTTCGTGCATCTTTCGTTCGTTCCCTTCGAACGACAGATACCAGTTATGCCCCACGATGTCTGCTCCAGCAGACTCAGCTTCCCTTACTAACTTTTCAAGAGTATAGGGCTCGATCCGGTCATCGGCATCCACATAATAGATATATTTTCCGGTAGCCGCATCCAGCCCCGAATTGCGTGCTGCCGCCACCCCTCGGTTGTTTTCATGCCGAAGCAAGACAATGGACATATCTTGGCGTGTTGATGAAGCAATGGTTTCATTAACTATGCTTGCACTTCTATCCGTACTGCAATCATCTACAACAATTAGTTCAATCCAACTTTGGTGCTGTGACATTATTGATTTAAGACTGTGCAAAATAGTTGACTCCGCATTATAAACAGGCATAATGATGCTAACAATTCGCTCCATTTGGATATCCATTATATTTTTACAATTAATTTGTAGTCCGGCTTCCAACACATATTGAGAGAAGTTGAGGA
>MKRS01000856.1 GCA_001897035.1 Bacteroidales bacterium 45-6 | reverse complement strand
GATATTTGCATTTTTTCCACTTTTAGCCTTGCTGGCGCAACCTTTAGGCCATATTTCCTATTGGGTGCCGGTGGTCATCATCGGTATTGCGGGTGCCGCCCACCAAGCTTGGTCGGCGAACATTTTCTCCACCATCGGCGACATGTTTCCCAAGAAGGCGATAGCCACCATCACAGGTATAGGTGGCATGGCAGGAGGCATCGGGTCATTCCTGATAAATAAAGGGTCGGGCTTGCTGTTCGACTTCACGCAAAAAAACTGGAGTACCGTCAATGGACAAGCCTTGCTGGAGAAATTCCCGCAGCTGAACAATCCCGACACCGCGGAAAGTTTTCTCAAAGCCAATGGAGCGGGAAGTATCGAAGATTTTCTAAAGCACCTCGCAGCTTCCGGAGAAACAGTGGCCAACGGCATCAATTCCGGCTACATGATTATCTTCTCGATTTGCGCCGTGGCTTACCTCATCGGGTGGGTGGTGATGAAACTATTAGTTCCAAAATACAAGCCTATCACAGATTTATAAATAACTAAAATAGAAAACATTAAACATCAAACAAAGAAATGAAAAAGCTAAATAAAACAACGGTCGAAAAGCCCGAACTTCCAGTAAAAATCCTTCAATTCGGAGAAGGTAACTTCCTGCGTGCTTTTGTGGACTGGATGATCCACAAAGCCAATGAGCAAGGGGTTCTCCACCATGGCGTTGTGGCTGTGCAGCCTATTTCAGGAGGCGACTTCGTTGCCAATCTGTTCAAAGGACAAGACTCCCTCTATCATGTTTACCTCGAAGGGATCAAAGACAAACAACCCGTGAAAGAGGTGACATTGGTGAAAAGCATCAACGAGGTACTAAATCCTTATTCAAGCTATGCGGAATACGAAAAGCTATTCCTGAGCGAAGGTTTGGAGATGATCGTCTCGAACACCACCGAAGCTGGAATCCGATACGAAGAAGGGGACGACCTCGCGGCTCTTCCTCCAAAATCTTATCCCGCAAAAATGACCGCCTTGCTCCACAAGCGTTTTCAGAAATTCAACGGCGTAGCCGACAAGGGCTTGCTGGTGATTTGCTGCGAATTGATCGAAGACAACGGCTCCACGCTGCGCGAATACGTGCTTAAACATGCCGAATACAATCAATTAGGCGACGAGTTTACCAACTGGGTGAAAACATCCATCCACTTCTACGACACTTTGGTGGATCGCATCGTCCCCGGATTTCCCAAAGAAAACATCCAGGAAATACAGGAAGAAATCGGCTTCGAGGACAACTTGGTGGTGAAAGGTGAATATTTCCACGTGTGGGCCATCGGCGGAGATTCCATTATCCGGGAGAAACTTCCGTTGGACAAAGCCGGGTTGAACGTGCTTTTCATGGACGATATCAAGGAATTCCGTGCCAAGAAAGTACGTGTGCTCAACGGTTCGCACACGGCGATGGTTCCCGTGGCCTTACAATTAGGCTGCGAAACGGTGATGGACGCCTTCAACACCCCCGAAGTGGAAAAATACATCAACCGATTGGTGGACACCGAAGTGCTGCCCATGGTGCCGGGCGAAAAGGAAGAGCTGAAAGCATTCGCCGCCAAAATCCTGGAGCGCTTCTACAACCCATTCCTGAAACACTACCTGAAGGATATTTCGTTGAATTCCATTTCCAAATGGGAAGCCCGCGACTATCCAACCGTGTATGACAATTTCAAAAAAGGGGATAAATTGGCTAAGCTTACCTTGTTCTCTTTCGCTGCCTTGCTGGTGCTTTACACCGGGCAGTCGGAAGCCAAGGGATTCACGCCCAACGACACCAAAGAATTTCTCGATTTCATCCAATCCTCTTTCGACAAGAACAACATCGAAGGATGGGTGACGGGAATTGTCGAAAACAAAACCATCTGGAAGGAAGATTTCACGCAAGTTGCCGGATTTACCGAAGAGGTGGCCAAAGACGTGAGGCTGATCCTCGAAAAAGGAATGTTGGCGGCATTAAAAACAATTCTTGCCTGAGATACGTTTTAAGCTGATTCTTAATTCATTCAACTTAAAAAAACAGAGATGAGCAAATACTTAAAAATACATCCCAGCGACAATGTAGCCGTTGCCATCGAGCAATTGAACGAAGGAGACCTGCTGCTCGTGGACGGAAAGGAAATCAAAATCCTCAACACCATCGAGACAGGCCATAAATTCGCCTTGGCGGAAATTTCCGAAGGAGCCAACATTGTAAAATATGGGTATCCCATCGGCCATGCACTCAAGGAGATCTATCAGGGCGAGCATGTGCATACGCACAACCTGAAAACCAACCTCCATGACAACCTGCAATACAGCTACTCTCCGGTGTATCCAAAATTGGACATCCCGAAAAGCGACCTCACCGTGCAAGGCTACCTCCGCTACGACGGAAACATGGGCATCCGCAACGAATTGTGGATCGTGCCCACCGTGGGTTGCGTGAACGGACAGGCGCAGGCCATCGTGAACCGGGTGAGAAACGAACTGGACGTCTCGCACATCGACGACATCCGTGTTTACACGCACAACTACGGCTGCTCGCAACTTGGCGACGACCATACCAACACTCAAAAGGCGTTGGCGGCATTGGCCCGTCACCCCAATGCGGGAGGCGTGCTGGTGATGAGCCTTGGTTGCGAGAACAACCAGCAATCGGATTTCAAAAAGGCTATGGGAAGTTGGGATCCCGAACGCACCCGCTTCCTGATTTCACAGGAGGTGGAAGACGAAATTGAGGTGGGTTTCGAGATGATGAGCGAATTGGTGGAACGCATGAGGAAGGACAAACGCGAACCACTGCCTCTTTCCAAACTCAAAGTAGGCTTGAAGTGCGGCGGAAGCGACGGCTTCTCCGGCATCACGGCTAATCCGCTGGTAGGTCAATTTTCCGACTGGCTGATTGCCCAAGGTGGTACCACCATCCTGACGGAGGTTCCCGAAATGTTCGGGGCGGAAACCATCCTGATGAACCGGGCCAAAGACGAGAAAGTGTTCAACGACACGGTTCTGCTGGTGAATAATTTCAAAAATTATTTCCGGAAATTCGATCAACCCATCTATGAAAATCCTTCTCCGGGAAACAAAGCGGGCGGGATCAGCACCTTGGAAGACAAATCCTTGGGCTGCACGCAAAAAGGGGGAAATTCGGAAGTGGTGGCTGTACTCGATTATGCACAACCTGCCACAGAAAACGGCTTGAACCTGCTGGATGCCCCGGGCAACGATCTGGTGGCCGCCTCAGCCTTGGCCATGTCGGGATGCCAGTTGGTGCTGTTCACCACAGGCCGCGGAACGCCTTTCGGCTCATTTGTCCCCACGATGAAGATTTCGACCAATTCCCGCTTGTTCAATTTCAAGAAAAACTGGATCGACTTCAATGCCGGTAAATTGCTTGAAGGCAACAGCATGCAAAGCGTGTTGGATGAATTCGTCGCTTTTATCGTGGAAACCGCCAACGGCCATCTACTGAAACACGAGTTGACTGGATTCAAGGAACTGGCCATCTTCAAATCGGGGGTGACTTTGTAATTTTTCGATTGAAATACCTTTTCTCATAGAGATATTTATATTGGTGATTTGAAGCCAGGACTGTTGCGACAACAATCCTGGCTCCCATTTTTCTCTCTTACGCCCCAGCTCCAACTCGGTTTAAAACACACAAACTGCAAACCCGAACGACAGCTCGATGGCTGTCGTGAGATGG
>MKRS01000855.1 GCA_001897035.1 Bacteroidales bacterium 45-6 | reverse complement strand
GGCGTCGAAGCGGACGCCGTTGTCCATGCCGCTTTCCCAGGCAGCGGCTATAAGCTCACCGTTAGTTGAACCAAATTCACACAATCCATTGCCATCATGATCGCGATTGGTATACCACCATTGATGATAGGTTACAAGTTTAGGATACATTTCTTTCAGGAACGAGGTGTTTTTTGAGCGTTTGTACACTTCCCATACTGCCCAGGTGGCAAGTGGTGGTTTGGTATTGCGATAGTTGTTACGGCTGCTGTCGGAAAAAATACAGTCCGCTACCATGCCTTCTTTATCCTGGTAATCAAACATGGAACGGATATTATTTTCTGCCAGGTTTACATCAAACAACGCACACGCGGCAGCGTGCTTCCAGCTGTCCCATGCCCAGAATCCATCAAAAAAATTATACGATGGAAAAATTCCATCATGATGTATATCGCCTGCATCCGATCGCCAATTGCTGATAAGTGTGATAAGCGATTTTATTGCAAGCCGTTGATAGGGCTCATCTTTCAACGATTCGGTTTTATGTTGCAGGATCCGGTTGATATAATTATTCCATCTTATTTTGTTTTCTTCAAATGCCTTTCCTGCGGTGGTAACAGAAGGTATTTTAAATGCAGCGGCATTATCTGTATTAAGCGTATGCACCTGGCTAATATAGCAAGTCCATGTTGCTGCAGGAGCGAGCATTACAGGAGAGGCAGCTACTGACAGGTATGAAGTATCTGTTGTAACCGTATTGAATTTTTTATCACTGATGATTACTGAGGAAAACTTTCCACCGGGGGAGGTAAGTGTAGCGGTTTCTGTTTCGGCATGCAGAGTAAATTTTTTTGCTTTGAAGCTTCCCTGTAATTGAATGCCGATGTTTTGAGTGGACCTGGAGGGATTCTTAATAACGATTTTAATTAAAGCCGTACGCTTGTTAATAAAAATCAATTGTTGATTAACAAGCAAATTTTGCTCTGCATACTGTTGCTGCAATAATCCGGGATAATAGTTGAGTGCAGGTTGCCGAAATGAGAAAGGTTTGCCATTAACGGTTAAGGATAAACGCGAAAAAGATTCAGATAATACCAAACCGGTAGCATCAAAAAGTACAGGACCTGTAAACCCGCCATACTCCGCTGCTTTACCGGGCAGTGCATAACCATGCCATGCACCCTGGTCTGAAAAAACCATGGCGTTTGTTTGAATTACATGCGTAGTAGTGAATGATTGTTGCAGGCTGAGGAGGTTTGCAAACTTTTCGCGCTGCTGTTGCGCGGGGGCTGTAAAACCTGAAACTACTAATACAGGATAAAGAATCAACCATTTTTTCATACGGGCATCAATATTTTTTCTTAACGGGTTGCTTTGAACATCCATTTACCCGAAGAGACTTTAAATTTTATGAACCGGTTATCGTTATCTTTTACCGGTGTGATTCCCTGCACGGGCAGTGATTTTCCTTTTTCCCAGATAAGTATATTATTCCATTCAATCTTACCTGCTTTTTCTTTGGGGATACCGATGATCGCAGTTGTTCCGTCGGGGACTTCTGCTGTAAGCAAAAATGTTTTTGCCTGCTGTATAAAAGATGTTTTGATGTTGCCCGCGATAGATGGCACAGTAGTTTCAGCAGTTCGAACAGTGCCAACCTGTGGTAAAACCTGGAATGTTTTGTATGCCGGCTCCACGGGAGATACGCCACAGAGATATTGGGAAAGCACGGTTAGCCCCCCGCCTGACCACGCATGGTTTACTGTTCCGCCGCCAAAGCCTTCTTTACCGATGCCCCATCCTTCAAACAAAGTGGTAAAGCCCGGATAGTTGACCATGGGGCTGAAACGTTTTTTATGGCGTGCAATCGCTTCATCCACATATCCCATCCGGAACATGGCTTCAAATACATATTTTTCCATGTAAGGGCTGGCATGTTCTTCTTTTTTAAAGATGGCTAAAAGCATAGGATATTTCTCCTTATCTGCCACACCTGATACAACTGCCAGTGCCTGTACCCTGTCATCTGTTAATCCTTTATAATCCGGTGAACGGTAAGCGCTGCCATTCCAGTATTGTTTATTAAAAGCAGTTTTGAAATCAGACAAAATAGTTTCATAAGCACGAACATCGCCCTGTTTGCCCAAAGCCGCTGCAGACAGCTGCATGCCTTTTACACCAAGGTTGTACAAAAGATTATATATAAGCACAGTATCTATCTGATCACCCCAATCGCCCCAGGTCCAGTCACCTCTTCTGAATTTCACTGTACCCATCTCATCTTTCTCCCATAAATCAAGATATTGTTTCGCTCCCGGATACAGATCTTCCAACAATTTTTTATCACCACTATTCAGGTAATAATTCCAAAGTCCATAATAACCGATACTTGTCACAGACTGGCACGGCAATTCGCTTTCCCAGTTGCCCGAAGGTACCGGTGCGTAAATAACGCCATTCTTTTTTCTCCAGTTAATCAGTTCATACAACCATTTTTTTCCCAGCGCCTGCGCAGACGGATCGAGTGCATAAAATGTTTGTCCTACTTCGTTAACAGCATCACCCGTCCAGGCGGCACGTTCTCTTTCAGGGCAATCCATATAGGTATCACGCATGGTGATGTACAAGGTTCTGCGTGCCTTCTCCCATAAAGTATTTAAAAAAGGGTCGGAGCTTTTAAAGCTGCCTGCAAAATTTGTATTATAGCCTGTTTCACGGAATTGCAGATCCAGCACCTTAACTCCTTTTGGAATGAAATAATATACTTTGTGACCATTCATCCAGCCCAGACTTTCATATTCCTGCACGCCTTTTTTGGTAATATATTCTGCACGCACATTGGTTTCAGGACCATAGAACAAATAATTATCCGTAGCCATCATAATTTTCTGTCCCTCTTCCGCTTCAATTTTAAGGTAAGGCGTTAACTGGGTATTATAGAAGAGATCACATACGATAGTATCACCGGAACTCGTAAACGGAAAACTTTTTGCGTTTGCATATGCCTTCAGCCCGAAATTTTTCCATTGTGGGGTAGGGCGGAGATGTAGTTGATTCCAGGGTTGATCGCCCGCTACGCCCAGTTCCATAGCATTTGGCATCCACTTATCATCGTAAGCCGGTTGCTGCCATGCACCGGGATCTTTCCTGGCATCATACAACAAGCTCGATTCCGGTAGCCGGAAGTTGGGGTAGGGCTCACCGGCAGTTTGGTATGCCCGGGCTATGGCTGCCTTCCAGGATTTATCACTGAGTATATTCAATTCTTCTGACTGGCAATCAAATATCAAACCCGCGCGACCACTGCTTTTATGAGAGAACCCATCTTTCCCAAAATACCATAGCAATACTGCTATCGTATTGGAGCCGGATTTAAGATAAGGAGCGAGATCAACTTCATCATAATAGGTGTCGGTAGGATTAGGTCCACGTTTTAGTCCACCTTCAAATACCACCAGCTTACCGTTTATCCACAACCAGTATTTACTATCCACTGCAATTTTTGCCAGTGCAGCGGCGGGCTTTTTTTGCAGGTCAATTTGCTTTCGATACATGAGCCAGGTATTGGTAACACTTTGATTTTCCATAGTGGAAATCCATTTTGCTTTCCATTGCTGACTGCAAACCCGCCCGCTGATTGCTATGACAATCAGCGCAAGTGTAATTCGTATCAACCTCATTTGATAAGCTGCTTATTTTTTCGAGTCAATATTAAAAATTACCTGTTTTGAGTACCCTGTTTTTTCAG
>MKRS01000854.1 GCA_001897035.1 Bacteroidales bacterium 45-6 | reverse complement strand
CGTTATGGGCCATTGAAATTTCTCCTGGCTGTGGGTAACTTCCTCCTCCAACTAATGCCACATTAGAAATGGTGTGGTGCGGACTTCGGAATGGTCGCTGGCTCATCAATCCGGCTTCTTTTATTTTTCCCGCTACACTGTGAATTTTTGTGGTTTCCAATGCTTCCCGTAAAGTCATAGGTGGTAGAATACTGGGCAAACGTTTTGCCAACATTGTTTTATCGGCACCTGGCGGACCAATCAATATAATATTGTGTCCTCCGGCTGCTGCAATTTCCATACAGCGTTTAATGGACTCCTGCCCTTTTACATCGCTGAAATCAAACTCAAAGCTGTATTGCGACTGATAAAACTCTTCTTTGGTATTTACTTCTATGGGGGTGAGCGTATGCTCATCCCTGAAAAAATCAATTACTTCACTGATATGGCCCACGCCATAAACTTTCAGGTTGTTGACCATGCCCGCCTCACGGCAGTTCTGCCCGGGTAATATCAATCCTTTGAATTTTTCTTTCCGTGCGGTAATGGCAATGGGTAGTGCTCCTTTTATGGGTTGTACATTTCCGTCCAAGCTTAATTCACCCATAATAACATACTCGGCTAACCTTTCTGCATTGGGTAACTGCTCGCTTGCGCCCATGATGGCCAGTGCGATAGGAAGATCAAAAGCAGTTCCCGTTTTTTTGATATCTGCGGGGGCAAGATTGATGATCACTTTAGTGCGCGGCATATAATACCCGATACTTTTCAGGGTGCTCTCGATACGCTGCTCACTTTCTTTGACTGCATTATCGGGCAGCCCAACCATATAGAACTTCTGTCCGCTGGTAACATTTACCTCAACAGTAATAGTGAGCGCTTCTACCCCGTAAACGGCGCTTCCGTAGGTTTTTACTAACATGCAAAAAGGTTAGCATTAATGAATGCACTGAAATTACAGAAATAGTTTGACAGGAAAGATAAAACAGGAGGATAATAATATAAATACAGTTTCAGCCATGCATCGGGCGGCTTTTTTTAATTTGCTCCAATCCTCAGCAATAACGATGATCTGCGTTCCTTTAAGGTTAGTATAAATCCCGAAGACAGCTCCGCTCCCGACTTTTGTATTGTTTCCCCGGCATCTTCGTTTGTAATACTGTATTGCTTTTGTGGGTTAAGTCCCTGCAGCTTTACCACGCATATATCCGATACGGCATTCTCCCGGCGAAAAGCTACTATGTAGCTGCTATCATCTGAAGGGCGGTGCAACTGGTACGCCAGCCAGATATTGTCTGCTGTTGTTTCTTCAGTACCCGTAAGCGGATAATAGTCTTCATAGAAAAAAGGCCTGACTCTTTTAAATTCAGCCTGGCGTTCCTGCATTTCGTTTATATTGAAACCGCTTTGTGTAATCTTCCAGTTATACACAATAGAAGTACCTAAACTTGACCGGAATGAAAACTTATCAGTTTTGTGCGTACCGGTTCCGTGCTGAGGTAAATACAATTCTAATCCGTAAGTGTGACTTTGATAACCTACCGGTTCTCCATAATTATAATCTGTTCTCCAGAGAGGAGCGCTACGCGATGTGGTTTCAAGATCAATGCGTCTGCCTCCGCTTGCACAATTATCAATAATCATTTCCGGAAAGCGATTCAACAAATAATCCCAATAAGCATACAAACCCTCTATGTAACGTATTTCAGTAATGCCTTCACGGTTGGGTTTGTCATTATTTTTCCAAAAAATGTCAGCTTGCATATTAAAGTCCTGCCGGTAATAATCAACCTTATTGTCTTCAATTAGTTTACCCATTGTTTCACACAACCATTTCCTGGCTTCAGTATTTCCCAAATCAAATAAAAATGCGCCATGAGCATCGCTTACATTTAACATCCACTCAGGATGTTGATTGGCCCAGTCAGAATTTTTCATTACACGCTCAGGCTCAAACCACAACATAAACTTGGCACCTGCTTTATGAGCTTCATCGGCAATTTCTCCCAGCCCCCCGGGAAAACGCGTTGAATCAACACTCCAGTTCCCAACAGTATTAGCCCAGTTTTTTTGCGGAGCCTCCCCCGAATGTTTATACCATCCCGCATCTAACCAGAATACTTCAGATACTAATTTAAATTGCCTGTACCGCTTTATGAGCGCCACTCCATAATCAGTAGTCATACAGGTATATTCATTGCAGGGCGCCGGGTCGCCATAGTTAAAACTATTGGATATGGGATATTGAGCTATCCGGCCGTTTATTTTAGGGGTATGATGTGCCAGTATAAAACGCCTGAATTTATTATGACCTGCAAATCGATTGTTACCCTTCCAGAATAACATCGCTGTACCTGGTGTTCTTATGGTTTCACCGGGATTTAAATAGGTTCGCAAATGTTCCATTCCTGTAGCAAGCGACAATTGCTGTGGCTGCTTTTGCTGTATAGAAGCAAACCATGTGCCCGTCCAGCCAATAGCTACCATCACTCCTGTATTTTCAGTAAAAGCGATATTAAAAAAAGGAAACCTTTTTTGTGATGAGCGCCCTTCTTCAGGAACCATTTTTAATTCGGCGTCTGTGTTCATCCGTTGCAGCCGGGGGCGAAAATCTTCTTTAGATGCGTAACTTCCATCAGCGTAATGTACATCAGGCACCTGCCCTTCTTCATATACAAAGTTCAAATCAGTTGCTTTTACCTGCTCAATAATGCCTGATTGCGACGGTGCATTATTTTTAAACCTTAATACCCATTCCACGGCATTAAAGTTGGCAAACCCCTTTACGTCACAGGTAACCAGCAAACCATTTCCCGGCTCCCGGTAATTAAATTCATAATGCAATACACCCGTGTCTCCTGGTTCTTTCTTTGTAGCACTATACTCCCATTTGGTGATAAATGTTGCTGATGATTTTCCATTATACACAAATGAAAAAGGAGGAACCGTTTTTTTAGCAAAATGCTTATTGATCCAACTACCTATATCCGTATTTAGGGTTTTAATATTTGTTGTACCCTGGGCTATTAAACCTATCGGGAACATTAGCATCAACAACAGATAATACAAATCTTTTTTCATCCACATATTTTCTTGGTTTTTGTTTACACCAATTACCGGAAGCAAATAGTGATATTACTATCTGTCTCCGCATTTTGATTACGCCTGCTCAAGCTGAGCTACTTCAGAATGTCTACTCTCCTTGTTTTTGAATAGTCTACACGTTTATGATCAGCAAGAAATTTCAAAAGTAATTCGGGAGTAGTATAGGCAATTGTATCATATTTCAGGTTGTCAGGCATAAACCTGCAGGCAACAAAGCTGTTGATGCCCACCGAATATCTTTTTCTTTCACTTAGTTGCCTTCTGCCCTTTTTTAGAATTATTGAATCCTGTTTTCCTTCGCTGCTCCTGATAAGGGTATAATTGATCCCGGAACAGTATAGTGGCGGCTTAATTGCATTATAGGCTGAGGCTGCTTTTATCAGGGACCGGATCTCCGCAGCCGTGAGATAATAACGATAGATCTTATAATTGAACGGGTCCATTTTATAAACATCTCCAAGCGTGATTTTTCCTGCAGGTAAATGGGTAAAGCTGATATTGCGTGAATGATCAAAGGCTATCTGAAGATTTAGTTCAGTGGCGATCGCATCCGCCCTTAAATATCCAATTGATTCTTTATCAGGGAAATCAGCATTAGCTATCCCCACCTGCTTATCAATATCTATTGTTTCATTGTATCCTTTTATTTTC
>MKRS01000853.1 GCA_001897035.1 Bacteroidales bacterium 45-6 | reverse complement strand
CTTTGTATTTTGAAATCTTGTGTAGGGCATGGATGGAAACGAAGATAGCATCGTTGTTCAGGTAGAAGAGTTTGATCATTTCCTGAATCTTCCCGTTCACTTCCATCCGTACCAATCCGCCGAATTTGCCTACGCCGTGGTCGATGTGTACCACGTAGTCGCCAATTTGAAACTGGTTCAGTTCTTTGAGGGTCAACACAATTTTTCCGGAACGGGCCTTCTCCGACTTGAGGTTGTACTTGTGGTATCTGTCAAAGATTTGGTGGTCGGTAAAGCAGCATATTTTCAGAAGATCGTCCGAAAACCCTTCGTGCAAGGTTTTACTTATCGGAAGGTACTTGATCTGCTCGCCCCGGTCTTCAAAGATGGTTTGGATGCGGGCGATTTGCTTTTCGCTGTCGCTGAGGATATATAGCTGGTAATCTTTGTCGGCAAATTCATGCAACGCTTTGCTTACCAAGTCGAAGTTTTTGTGGAAAATGGGTTGTAATGACGTTTTCCACTCAATTACGGCGTGAGGCGTTCCGTGGGCTTTGGTTCCGAGTTGGAGGTTGGTGAATTTCTTGATTCCGTAAATAAAATCTTCCGCCGTGATTAGCTTGGATTGCCACTCTTGGTCGTATTCGGGGTTATTGAGAATTGGTTTGTCTTCAAAGGTGAAGCGGATTTGCTGCTCGATAAAATCGAAGTCTTTGTAAGCAATCACTGTGTTTGATGACAAAACCTCGAATAGTGAATTTCTGGACACATTCTTCCCGTTCATCTCCGGCACGATGTGGATTTCTTTGAGCCGTTCCTTCGACAGCTGGCTTTCCACCTCGAAGGTGCGGATGGTTTCTATTTCGTCGCCAAAGAAGTCGAGGCGGTAGGGATATTCATTCGAAAAAGAAAACACGTCGAGGATGCTCCCACGGATGGCATATTGCCCGGGCTCATACACATAGTCGGTGTATTCAAATCCGTAGCTGTCCAACACTTCCGAAACAAAAGAGGTGTCCACTTTCTCTCCCGCCGACAGTTTCAGGGTTTGAGAAGCGAAAAAATCTTTCGCCACCACTTTTTCGGAGATAGCTTCTGGGTAAGCAACCAAAATGCACCTGTTGTGGGCCTGCTGCAAGCGCGAAAGGGTTTCCATCCGCAAAATTTCGTTGGCGGAATCGGTTTGCCCGTATTTCACAGCGCGCTTATAGGCCGAGGGGAAAAACAGCACGTCCTTTGTTCCCAGAACTTGGGTCAGGTCGTGGTAGAAATATCCCGCATCTTCTGCGTTTTCCAGAATGAACAAGAAGCTGTTTGCCGTTTTACCGAAAAGTGCCGATGCGAAAACGGAGGCGGCAGATCCAAGCAAACCGCGAACGTGAACTTGTTGCAGCGAACTCAGGGATTCTATTGTCTTTTTGAAGGGAGCTTGCGAAGAATAGAGCTCCTGTATATGCGAAAGTTCCAAAATATATTCCTTTAAATGGAATACAAAATTACGGAAAAATATCGTACCCATCAACTGGATGCCCTGCCCGTATTTAAGTCGCTTCCCGATTGTTAAAAGACAGAAGATTCTTTACCTTCTTGTCCGCCTCCCCCTCATCTTAGAAACGGATTCCGCCCGAACAGCTTCGGATGTCCCAAATGCTATGTCTCTTTATCAAACTGACATAGCATTTTGTGATTGGCACTAACGCTCATTACAAGTTTATCAGTATCTTTGCGCTTGCTCCAAATCAACTGATTATATAAAAAGTGAAAATGAGAACGGCTATTGAAGAACGATGGGGAACGCACCCGGACGACGTAAAACATTACGATACGGCTCGATTGAGAAAAGAGTTTTTAGTGGAAAAACTTTTCGAGGTTGACACTGTACTGATGACATATACACACAACGACCGTCTTATCATCGGCGGTGCTTGGCCCGTAGATGAGTGCCTGCCACTCGAAACGGTTGACTTGATTCGCTCGGAATACTTTTGTGAACGACGCGAGTTGGGTGTCATTTGCATCGAGGGTGACGGATTTGTGGAAGTGGATGGCGTTAAACATGCGTTGTCGTTCAAGGACGCACTGTATGTCGGTAGGGGTTCGAGGAATGTGTTTTTCGGAAGCAATGATCCAGCCAGACCGGCAAAATTCTATTTTGCATCTTCCCCTGCCCACAAGGAATATCCGACGGCATTGATAATGGAACAAATGCGCCGCACGCGCGATTTGGGCGAACGAAAAACGGCAAATGAACGACTGCTAAACCAGTTGATCCTAAACGAGATCGTTCCTTGTTGCCAGTTGCAAATGGGAATGACGGAATTGAAAGAAGGCAGCGTGTGGAACACCATGCCGCCGCATACGCATTCAAGGCGGATGGAGGCCTATTTTTATTTCAATGTGCCGGAGCAGCAAGCTGTGTGTCATTTCATGGGGCAACCACAGGAAACACGGCATATTTTCTTAGGAAACGAGCAGGCAGTCATTTCACCGTCCTGGTCTATCCATTCGGCTGCGGGAACAAGCAATTACACGTTCATCTGGGCCATGTGCGGCGAAAATTTGGCCTACGACGACATGGACACATTCACGGCCGACAAGCTGAGATGATTGCGATTTATTAATTTTGATCCACTCTGAAAAGTTATTTTTGAACGCAAATTGCGCAAATTTGCGCACAAATTAAAGAAAAATTAATTTAATGTTGATATAAAATACACTAAAGGATTTACGCCCATATCTTTTTCTGAATGGACTCAATTTTCTAATTTACAAATTTGATAGCAACTTCTTATTGAATATATAACGAACCAGAAATTAACTTTCAAAAGAAAAAAGACAGATGAAAAAAGTAGTCACTTTCGGAGAAATCATGCTCCGTTTAGCAGCACCTGGATACCAACGTTTTATCCAATCGAACAACTTGAACGCCACCTTTGGAGGCGGGGAAGCCAACGTGGCCGTTTCCTTGTCCAACTATGGCATTCCAACGGATTTTGTTACCCGTTTGCCCAAAAATGATATTGCTGAATGGTGCATTTCCGACCTTCGCAAATACAATGTGGGTGTTGGCAACATCGTTCGTGGCGGAGACCGTGTGGGAATCTACTTCCTCGAAACAGGAGCCGTGGCTCGTGCTTCCAAAGTGGTTTACGACCGTGCCAATTCGGCCATCGCGGACATCCAACCGGGACAAATCAACTGGCATGAAGTGCTGAAGGATGCACAATGGTTTCACTGGACTGGCATTACTCCTGCTCTTTCGCAAGGTGCTGCGGATGCCTGCCTGGAAGCGATCAAAGTGGCTAACGAATTGGGCGTTACTGTTTCTACGGACTTGAACTACCGGAAAAACTTGTGGAAATACGGTAAATCGGCCTCAGAAGTGATGCCGGCTTTAGTGGAAGGTTGCGACATCATCCTTGGAAACGAGGAAGATGCCGAAAAAGTGTTCGGCATCAAACCCGAAGGTTTCGATGTTGCACACACAGGTGGAGAGGTGAATGCTGCCGAATTCGAATCGGTGTGCACACAACTGCAAAAACATTTCCCAAGGGCCAAGAAAGTGATTATCACCTTGCGGGGATCAATCAACGCCAACCACAATACTTGGGGCGGCGTCCTTTATTCCGACAAGCTATACCAGTCGAAACGCTACGATATCACACATATCGTGGACCGCGTGGGCGGCGGCGACTCATTCATGGGCGGATTGATTTACGGCTTGATTAGCTATCCGACAGACGACCAAAAGGCGCTGGAGTTTGCCGTGGCAGCTTCT
>MKRS01000852.1 GCA_001897035.1 Bacteroidales bacterium 45-6 | reverse complement strand
TTAAGTCCTTTAACAACACACAAACTCGCTATAACATTGCATAAAATTCATTGCAATGTTATATATCCACCAAATAGTAAACGGCATCTGGATGATGGACCAGGCGTATGCCATGAACTATCTGCCTGCTGTCACTTCCTTCATGAAAGGGGAGAACCATCTTCTACAAACTTCCCGTGAAGACGAAATTCGCCACGACAAGCACACTGGCGTTTGCTTCCTTTCCCTCGACCGGAAATTACACCCTGTTTCAGATTATGGCGGATGGTCCTCCCCGGAACAAGCTCCTGTCAACTCAATCGCCGTGATTGAAATTACCGGGGCGATCACAAAATACGACCAATATTGTGGTCCGGCTGGTATGGCAACAAAATCCAACTTGCTCGAACGTTGCTATGCCAACGACAAGATTGAAGGCATTTGCCTTAAGATCGATTCGGGTGGCGGCCAGGGCATGGCCATGCGCCTGTTGGCCGAAACGATCAGCAAGCGGAACAAGGGTGTCGTCGCTTTTGTGGACGACATGGCTTGCTCCGCTGCCTATGGGATTTCAGCTGCATGCGACAAGATTGTCGCAAACTCAAATATGGCTAATATCGGTTCTATCGGTACTTACTGCACGATACTCGACTTTACGGCACAGCTGAAAATGCAGGGCATTGACCTGATTGAAGTATATGCTACCGATTCAAAAGACAAGAACAATATCTTTAGGGAAGCGCTTAAAGGGAACAAAGAGCCTCTGCAGGCTTATGTGGATACATTCAACGAGACTTTTCTTCAACACATCGAGTCTTCCCGTTCCGACCTGTTGAAGTCGGACCGAAAAGTGTGGGGCACCGGCAAGGAGTTTTTCGGGGACAAAGCCCTTGAGATCGGCCTGATAGATGCGATCGATTCGTTCTCCAATATACTGTATCATTTTTCTTAATTATAAATTTTTTGGACATGTCTAAATTCATTAAAGATTCAACGTACAACGCATTGGTTGCAGCCCGCGACAACTGGAACACGGTTGCCGCACATGTAGCCAAGTCGGGTGATGGTGAAGGCCTGACGGCCGAAACCGTCACCCCGCAAATGGTCATCGACGCCCTGGAGGCGGAAAGTGACAACGCTCAAAATGCGGAGCTGCAAGCGGCTCTGGACCGCATCAGGGTTTTGGAATCGGAAAAGACTTCGCTTACCGAGCAAGTTGCTAACCTGCAAGGTAGCGCGGGGGAAGAAACGGCGGTCATTACTTCTACAGGGGAACCAAAAGGGGAAAAAGAAAATATCGGGTCCTTCGCCGACAAGCATGCGGGAGATACCGCTTCCATTTTGGCTGAAGCAAAAAAAGAAGGTCTAATCTAAAAAAAGTATCCTATGCCTAAAGCAGTAAATATTGACGGATTGTCAAGGGCGGCCATCACCTACAACAACGTGTTGCGTGAACTGCCTTATTTTAAACTGAATGAAATCGCCAAAAACCTGAGGTTGAATATTATCTCGGTACAAGGCGAAGACGTTCTTATCTCCAAGCGCCGGAAGGCCGGGGTTCTTCGCCCGTATTCCCCGGGGTTGACCCTTGGGAACGAGCAGGAACTGATGAAGTTTTTCGAGGCTAAATTGAAACCGGAACTAACCTACGCTGAGATCAACGAGAACATAACCAGCTACAAGGAAAAGAAGGTGATTTCGAACCAGGGCGAGATGCTTGACAACAAGAGCAAGAAGCATCCGTTGGAACTCATCATCCTTCGTGACCTGGTTATTTCGTATGCGGAAGACGTGGCTTTCCAATTGTTCTTTGCTGAACGTGACGAAGCCATCCTGTCTCCTTCAACAGCCTTCACAGGGTTTAATCCGCGGTTGGATATTTTGGTTGCCGCAGGTGAAATATCGGCCGCAAAGGGCAACCTGAAGACAACGGGAACGTTTGATGTTCCTGTGGATGAGACGGATACAGATGCTTACCTGAAGCTCGTGGACTTCCTTTCCTCCGCCCACCCTCTGATGAGAAAGGGCGAGTGCCTGCTGTATGCAGCCGATAAACCGTTGAAGGCGGCTTTGAAGGCATATACCAACATTGTGAGGTATCACCAAAACCCGACGATGGAAGACATGTTGAACAAGCTCCGTTCGGATGTGGAACTTCCAAACCTGCAGGTACTTCGTGATCCTATACTCGGAACCGGTGACAGGCTGTCGCTCATGGTGCCTGGAAACTTGGATTTGGGGGTAAACAATGAGGGTGATGCGGGCTTTGTCCAGGTAAGGAATCCTTATAAGGACCCGAACATCGTGCAGTACTGGATACAGGCTGCATACGATACCCGTGTGAATGACGTCCATCCGAAATTTTTCATGATGAACGAGCAGGTGAATACCGGCGTGAACCTGGCCGGAGATTATTAATCTTTCAAAACAAGCCATTATGTCTGAATTATATAAAAACCTACTCAAAAAGCCCGTGAATGAAAACATGGGTGGGTATAGCAACCGGATACTGATCTATCCGGCGCACCTGGTTTCAACTGTTCCTTTGCTTTCCGATGCTCCGGCCGCCTTGGCCGATCTGGCTACGGCTACCGGGACATTTGTTTTCGCTGTCGTGGCCAACAAACCGATAGCGATCAAGGCTTCCCGCAATTCTGTCGGCTACAAGGCCGAGAACCAGGGCGAGATTGACGGATACAGTTTCAAGGGAACCGGCACGTTCTTCTATCCTGGTGAAGAAGTGGAAGCGGCAGCCATGTCGCGCCTGCTGAACAATACCGAGGCGTATGTGGTCCTCGAAAAGGCAAACGGCGAGCAACGCTTGATCGGCCAACCCGGTTACCCTTGCTCGATCAAAGCTTCGTTCGAGGGCGGAACAGCTCCAGCCGACCGTAAAGGAACCACGTTCACATTCGAGAACGACTCTTTTGTACCGCACATCAAGCTGGCTACCCCGATCGATTTTGACACCTATTTTGTGGAGGACTAAGCCATGTTGCAGAAAATTGAAAATTGGCTAAAGAACCCGAAGCGTGATTACGCTTCGGGCCTTGAGTTCTTCAACCAGCTCGCCGACTCGGAAACGAAGGCCCGCTTTGGAGGATTTCTAAACGGGGTGAAGGACGTTTCCGACAGCAAGGAAACAGTTGTGCATTTCCCGCAATTGATCCAACGTGTCAGCCTGATCCACGGCAAGGTCAAGGCAAATCCCGATGCTTACAAGGATTTGCTCGTCACCGAATCAACGAAAGAAAGCGTTGAGAAATTGATCGCACTTCAAAAGAAAGTGGATGAGCTTGATGAAAAGATCGGGGACCTGCAAGCCGATGCGGAGGGCAACGCCGATGAAATCGATAGCCTGGGCAACGACTTGGACGAGTCCAACGGGAAGATCGAGGAGTTGAAAAAAAAATTGGCCGAAAAAAACGTGAAGGTCATCACTCCGGATGATTTGCCCAAGCAGTTGGGGGCTGCATACGCCCGCAACAAGGAGATCACGCCGCTCATGGCCTCGCTTCATTCCAGTTTGAAGGATGAATCCATCACCGACGAACAGCGTCAAGAAATAGCCAAGCAATTGTGCGACCTGGACGATGAACGCCGTAGCAACTGGGATGGAATTGACAATTACCTGGAAAGCAGTAACCTGGCATTGCCGGAAGACCGCTTGCTGGTGTATTCGGAAGATCCCGTCATCAAGGGTGCCCAGATTGCCAAGCGGATTGACCGCCTGAAGGAAAACATCAAGAAGTCGGGAGATGCCCTGTCCAAGCATCAGAAGGCTG
>MKRS01000851.1 GCA_001897035.1 Bacteroidales bacterium 45-6 | reverse complement strand
TTCCGGGAACTGCTTGATATGTCAAACAATTCATTCAAAGCCGGAACTTCACTAATTAATGAATTCAATATCAAGAACAATACGTTGCAAGCGAAGCTTGACAAGTCGAAAAAGGACTTCAAGGAACAGGCGCTGATATTGGGTGAGAAGCTGAATCCGGCGCTGTTGAAATCCACCGATATTGTGACATATATCATTAAGCT
This sequence comes from Bacteroidales bacterium 45-6, assembly GCA_001897035.1. Classification (GTDB taxonomy): domain Bacteria; phylum Bacteroidota; class Bacteroidia; order Bacteroidales; family Dysgonomonadaceae; genus UBA1309. Next base: position 3,609 of record MKRS01000851.1, on the reverse strand, counting down.
GATGCCTGGCCTAATCAATTTTTTTGCAAAATATGGAGGTACAATACTGTATTTGGTTTCTATTATCGGTGCATATACTGCAGCAGTGAAACTCAACACCCTGTGGAATACGAACCTGAAGACTGCCATTTCTCTGACAAACATCCAAATCAAGTTGAAGGCTGCATACATGATAGCCGCTGAAGCTGCAACACATTTGTATTGGATGACGGTATTCATCCTTACCGGAAGGCTAAACGATGCCCGCCGTTCGTTTATCGCCTTCTCCGCCGTAGTCAAGGCAAATCCCTGGGGCCTGGCCTTGGGAGCGATTGTCGCTGTAATTGGTGCGATCGTTTTATGGAATAATCATTTGGGGGAAAGCAAGAAAAAAACGGATGCCTTGATTGATATTACCAACGAAGCGACAAGGTCCATTACCTCTGAAAAAACCGAAGTGGAATTGCTTCTTTCGGTGGCACGCAATGAATCCATATCGAAGGAAGAACGGTTGAAAGCAATCAGAAGATTGAATGAGATTTCTCCTGAATATCTTGGTTTTTTGAGTTTGGAAAATATCAATACTTCACAGGCAACTGAGTCTGTGAAATTGTACACGGAAGAATTGCTCAGGAATGCCAAGGCAAAAGCTATTCAAAGCAGAATAGAATCACTTGATTCGAGTATTCTTGATAAACAAAAAGAGATATCAGACCTTGAGAAACAAAAAGGAAAAGGTTCTCTAATGTCTTTCTTGTTCGATGCGGACTCTTATCGTGACGCTCGGAAAAAGCAATTAGAGATAGATATTGCTTCCATCGAACAGGAAAAAGCATCTCTTGCTGGATTAAATACTGAATTGGTCAAAAGTGCCGATTTATCTAAGAATAGAAACGTTGATCCCGTTGCAGAAAAACAACGCTTGATTTTGTTAGAGCAAGAAAAGGGGCATCTTGAAACTCTACATGCAACTCGAATAGCTGTTGAACGAAAAGGAGGTTTCAGTGAAGGAATATTCGGCGTGAAGGAGGCTACTCGATTAGCCGAAGTAAATGTCGAACTTAAAAAAACGCAGAATATTTTAGATTCTTTAAATGTCAAATCTAAGGATAAAAAGAATAATAAAGGAAATGGACATCCATTATCCGTACCTGATGACGAAGCTAAAAAATTAGCCCAAGAGCAAAAGAAACAGCTCGACCTTGATTTGGAAAAACTGGAAACTGCGCATCAGGAGAAGCTTTTTGATTTGAAAAAGCAATATAGGGATGGATCTGTAAAATCTGAATCTGAATTAAATTATAAATCTTTTGCGCTTGACCAATCATATTACATTTTACAGGAAAAATCCCTTGAGGAACACCTTAAGAAGGTAACAGACAAAGAGCTTAGATCTGATATCCAAAAAAAAATTGCAGATATAGAAAATAAGCGTTTGGATCAAGAGATCAAGTTTCGTGCGGAAATTGAGAAAATTATTTTGGACGCTAATCCTTTGGCTAAGGAAAATAAAGAATATGACGAACGGCTTAGGGCTGTTGGCTTGTTTGGCGCAGATAAGGAAACGCTCACTAAAGATCAATTCGCCGCTCTTGAGCTACTTGAAAAACAACATAACGACAATATTGATGAAATAAATAAGAAGGCCGAAATCAAGCGAAAGGAAGATGCTGATAAAGCCTATAATGATAAGTATAAAACAAAATTTGACCAGAAGGGTGATTCTCTAACCGGACGTGAAGAGGACTTATCCATAGGCAAGAGCATTGGAACGATTACCGACTCTAAAGCTTTCGATATTGAGCGAGCGATACAGCAAGAAAAAATAGATCTTATTCAACAACAGATCGATGCCATGCAGGAGCTTGGGGTTTCTCAGGATAAAATTGATGCAAAAAGGAAGGAACAGTCGAAAGAGGAAAAAAATCTTACTAAAATTTACTCAAACGAATTTAAGCGTCGTTCGGATATGTTCAAGCAGTATGGTGAAAAGGTAGGAGGATCTTTAGCTAATGCGATAGAAAATCATGGAAATCTTTTGAGCGCTTTCCGTGACTCAGCTTTGGATATTCTTTTCGACGTACTTACCCAAACCATTAATGCTGAGATCGTGAAGGTCGCAGCAGCTGGTACGAGTGCCATTGCGCAAACTACGGCTAAAGAGGTAGGATCTAAAGGCTTTTTAGGCATAGGAACGGCCGCCATACTTACTGGGGTTATCACTGCCGCTATGGCAGTGGCAAAATCAGGACTTAAAAATCTTTTGTCTGGAAACTTGCACTCTTCGTCCTCTTCTTCCAGTTCCTCCGGTGGTTCCGGCACCTACACCGTCAACCAGGCTGCTGCCGGAAAATACGATGTGATCGGGCAAGACGACGGCAAAACCTACCGTAACGTGCCTTATGCCGGCGTGGCCACTTCCGGAATCGTCACCGTGCCTACCTTGGTGGGCGAACAGGGGACGGAGCTGATCGTGTCCGCCCCGGATTTTTCGAAGCTGCAACGGCACATCAATTACCCGCTGGTGGTGCAGGCTATCAAGGATGCACAGGCCGGAACTGTGCCACAACGGGCGCAAGGAAGGTATGATGTTATCCAACAAACTACCTCCAGTAGCGGGGGAAATGGGCAAGCTGCACAGGGCTTCGATTATGATCGAATCGACAAACTGGTGGATGCGCTGGATAAATTCACAAACAAGGACTTGTCGGTAAATTACTACTCTATTGAGAAAGCAAAAACAAAGGTGGATGCCAGCCGTTCGCTGGGCAAGAAACGATAAAAACTATGGAAATAGAAAACGCAAAGGGAATATTTGACCTGGGTGACGACAAGATCACTGTGGAGCGCACAAATCCGCTGCTCAACGACCAGGGTAGTTTGTCGCTCACCTACCCTATCAAGCGGACACCGCACAATGACTACTTGCTTGGATTTCCCCACAAGTATTCCCGGAAAACGAAATACGACATCAAGACGGATGTGAACATCCGCGCCGGGTTATTGAACGAAAACGCCACATTGCAAATGACATCCGTGGACAGCGAGCAGGTGGAGGCTACTTTCCTGCTATATGAATCCACTTTCTACGCAAAGATTAAGGAAATCAAGTTGCCACAGGTATTTGAAGGGGTGGAAAGGTGGTTCGACAACAGCTCGGTGCCGGTGGCTACACGGGTGGCAAATATTGTCGGGATGGTCAAGTCGATGATTCTTTCCAAATCAAATCTGACGGAAGACTTCACAGCGTTCCCCGTTGTGTCTTCCTGCGAATGGGAGAGCAGTACGGAACTATTCGCCAAAGCCGACAAACAAAACTTTATCAATGAACTGTACTGGAATAATAAACCTGCAAGTAGCGGCAATGCCAAGTTCTTGTTCAGGCCGGAAACTGAATATACGTTCACGGATAGCGATGGGAACAACATTGCCGTACCTGTCGGGTTTGGGTGTTCCATCTTCCTGCGATATGGGTATATCCTCCGGAAAATATTCCAGTACTTTGGCTTTTTGCTGGAAGAAAACCTCTTCGACTACGGACATAAATATCGGCGGGTGATTTGTATCAATAACACTCAAGATGCGATCATGCGGGGATATATCGTCGAAAGCCAATTGGTGCCGGATATT
>MKRS01000850.1 GCA_001897035.1 Bacteroidales bacterium 45-6 | reverse complement strand
CGAAACAGCAAATCATTTACACCCCCGAACATTCGGGAAATGGGTCGATCGCCTTCGAAAACAGATGGGTGAACGTTTCCTATTCGGTGACGGCATGTAGTTCGGAATGGACTCAGCTCTATCATTCTTCCCTCAACAAGGTGAAAGCTTATGCCGACCAGTCCGTTTCCTTTAACAAGTCGTTCGAGGTGAAACGACAAGCACTGAGACTGCAACTTGACCTGTTAAATATCAGTAATAAGAATTACGAAATTATCAAAAGTTATCCGATGCCGGGACGCTCTTTCGTCATAAGCGGCACATGGAAATTCTAATCAATCATTTTAAATAATAATTCAAGTATTATGGACATTAAAAATTTTACTATCAAATCCTTCGTTTTGGCATCCTTAGCCTTGGTTACGATGGCTTGTTCGAAAGACGACGAGACAAACAACCCTTTCGATTCCAGCATTGTGGGAGGGTACGTGCTCAATAGCGGAAGCTACAAACAAAACAATTCCACCTTGTCGTACTACGACACAGACAAAGCGACTTTGGCTTCCAGCATTTTTGAAACCCGGAACAACGGACTCAACCTTGGCGACACAGGTGAAGACATGATTATCTACGGAAGCAAAATGTATATCACCGTCTCAACCTCAAAGGTGCTCTATATCACTGACAGAACAGGTAAAGTAATCTCCTCGATCACCAACAGCCCTTCCGGAACAGCATTAAACCCCCGCCATATAGTCACAAGCGGAAAATATGTGTATGTGAGCTATTACGGAGGATTCGTGGCACGGATAGACACTGCGACAAACGCCATAGACAAGCAAGTGGCCGTGGGAAACTATCCGGAAGAGATGGCCGTATCCGAAGGAAACCTGTATGTTACAAATTCTAGGTCAGACAGCACCCTGTCGGTGATTAACCTGAGTACATTCACGAAGACAAAAAATATAAATGTAGTCATTAACCCAGCAGTGGTCAGAGCAGATGGCAACGGAAACTTGTTTGTCATATCCATGGGCAACTATGGAACCATCCTCAACACCTTGCAACGGGTCAATTCCGACGGAACAGTCGAAACCCTTGGAAATGGAACGATCATCGCGCTGAATACGGCAAAGACAAAAGTGTATGACATCTATGCGCAATACGGGTCAGACTCCATTTCGTATAATGTTTACAACATCAGTTCGAAAGCCTTCGAATCCTCTCCGTTCGTCACCTCCACCACGGCATCGAGATTCTCAGCCAGTCCGTATTCCATGAGCGTGAACCCGAAAGACGGAAACGTGTTTATCGGCGTATCCGACTATTCATCGGAAGGAAAGATGTATATCATCAACCCGTCAACAGGCACGCTGATCTCTTCTTTTTCCACAGGAGGCATCAACCCGATGGGAATCTATTTTCTCGGACAATAATTATCCCTAAAATAGAACATACAGATTATAGTCGATAAAAGTACATCATAAATAGGTATAGAATAACTACTTAAAACAATATATAGTTTGTATTTCACCGCTGCCGGAACCTTCAAGTTCCGGTATGCGGTTTTTCAGGTTTTAAAACGATATGCAAAAAAATGGTTTGGTGTGAACCCGTTTCGGATGTTTATCTCTGGATGGAATTTTTTCCTCCCAGAAACACAAAGGGAAAAAGACACAGAGATCGATTGAAAGTCTCTGCGACCTCTGCGAAAAACCTCTGCGACCTCTGCGTGAAAAAAATACAATTTCTCGCAGAGACACAAAGGGAAAACACGCGGAGAACGCAAAGGGAAAACAAGAAAAAGCAATATTTGAAACATTTTACATAGCAACTCCCTGATGAATAAGGAAAAAGAGAACAACGAAAATGCCCGAAAACTCACCCCGCTCATGTTTGTGGGAACAGGTAGCGACGTGGGCAAAAGCGTGATTGCAGCGGCCTTCTGCCGGATATTCAAGCAGGATGGGTATTCCCCCGCCCCGTTCAAAGCACAGAATATGGCGTTGAATTCCTACGCCACGCCCGAAGGACTGGAAATTGGTCGGGCACAGGCTGTGCAAGCCGAGGCTGCGGGCATTCCTTGCCACACAGACATGAATCCGCTACTGCTCAAGCCTTCCGCCGATACCATTTGTCAGGTGGTGCTGAATGGGAAATCCATTGGTAACAAACACGCCATTGATTATTTCACGTCCAACAACAAAGAAAAACTGCGAATGGAAGTGTGCGCTGCTTTCGACCGGCTGAAAGCCCTCTACAACCCCATTGTGCTGGAAGGTGCAGGTAGCATCTCGGAAATCAATCTTCGCGAGGTAGATTTGGTGAACATGCCGATGGCCAAACATGCCGAAGCTTCCGTGATTCTGGTGGCAGACATCGACCGTGGAGGCGTGTTTGCTTCGGTGTATGGCTCCATCCTTTTGCTTCCGGAAGAAGAGCGCAAATTGGTGAAAGGCATCCTTATCAACAAATTCCGGGGAGATCTTCGCCTGTTCGAGAGTGGCGTGAAGATGCTCGAAGACCTCTGCGGCATACCCGTGGTGGGCGTTGTTCCCTATTTCAAGGACATACACATTGAGGAAGAAGACTCGGTGATGCTCCACTCCAAAAACCGTTTTTCCGAATCGGGAAAGATCAACTGCGTCGTGGTGCTGCTCCAGCACATGTCCAACTTCACCGATTTCAATGCGTTGGAACACGACGAACGTGTACACCTCTATTACAGCAATCAACCATCAGAGATTGCGGAAGCCGACATCATCGTCGTCCCCGGAACAAAGAACACACTCGAAGATTTGCAAGTGTTGCGCCGCGACGGCATTGCCCAAGCTATTTTGCAGGCACATACGAAAGGCAAAACGGTGCTGGGAATCTGCGGTGGCTACCAAATGCTGGGACAAGAGCTACACGATCCGAACCACATCGAAAGCAACCTGACCCAAATACCCGGACTCGGCTTGCTGCCGCTAAAAACCTTGCTTGAAGGAGAAAAAATCACCCGACAGGTTTCCTTCCGCTTTTCGGGAAGCGAGTCAGAATGCCTCGGCTACGAGATACACAACGGACGAACGGAATACCTCGCCGGCATCGAGCCTCTCAATCGGCTTGCCGATGGAAAGGGAGACGGTTGCAAAGTTGAAAACTGCATGGGTACATATATCCACGGCATTCTCGACAACCAGCATTTTGTGGATTACCTGCTGCAGCCCTATCTGGCAAGCAAGAAACCTCAGACGTTCGATTATTTCCGGTTTAAAGAACAACAGTTTGACAAACTGGCCGATCATGTGCGGAAACACGTCGATATGGAATTGATTTACGAAGCAATGAAATGAAAAACGAAACAATACCTGCCGAACACGGCGACGAATACAAGGGCGAACTGGCGGCCAATTTCAGTTCGAATGTTTGGTTTGAAGCCAATCACGAGGGCTTGTATGCGCACCTGACAGAGAAAATGCCGCTCATCCGACGTTATCCCGAGGAATACAACCAGCAACTGCTCGCCGAATTGGGCGACCACCTGCAAATTGATCCCGACCAGCTTTTGCTCACCAATGGTACGGCGGAAGGCATTTACCTGCTGGCACAAGCTTACAGAGGGTCAAAATCGTTGATCGTTACACCCACTTTTTCCGAATATGGCAAAGCCTGCCAAGTGCACGAACACCAAATGGTGAGCTGTTCGGAAGCATCGCTGGAAACCTTTTTGGAAAAGGATCTTCCCGATCTGGTGTGGATCTGCACACCCAATAACCCGGACGGATATTCCTTCAAATTGCCCGTTTTGGAGAAATTGGTGAAGAAATATGAACACACAATTTTCATTTTTGATGTT
>MKRS01000849.1 GCA_001897035.1 Bacteroidales bacterium 45-6 | reverse complement strand
TCAGTACGTCCTTGTCGGTGAGCACCCAGCCGTTTATGATCATCCCCACTAGGTTCTTTAGTATCCACTCATGTATTTTATTTGCTTCCGCTATCGTATCTACGCAGTAGAGGATTCCCTTGTGCCACATCTTACGCATAAGCGACTTAATTGATTCCGTTTTACCGGAACCGCAACCGGAGGAGATAACATAACCGCCCGGCTCATCTTTGATCTTTAGCGTTCCTTGTTTGAAGGGAATCTGGAACCCATTCCCATTCGGAGATGGATTGATGCTGATTAATTCATTCATTTTTTTCAATATCCCCGCGAACCTAACATTCGCAGGGATTGGTTATTTAAAATTTAGCACAAGTTCTCTTTGACTTGTTTAAACCCAGTATTCTTTTTTAAGAGCTTCGCTTTCTCTTTTTTTTCAGCAAGTTCTTTCTCTATTTGCATCTTCGTTTCTTCCTCTTTTTTCCCAAAAGATTCATGAGCTTTCTTCATCTCATCTAGAAGCGTATCTTTTTCTTCAACCCATTTTTCTTGGAATACATGAAATTCTTGCTCAAAGTATCTTGTTTTGTCCGCAACAGTTTCTTCTTCCATAGTTTTATCAAGAGTTTCTTTAGGCAACGTTGAGAAAAATACGAGTAGACTTTCTACACAATTCGCTTTGTCATCATCATTTGCATTGTTATAGACTTTCATAAAGCAATCTATTGCAGCACTATTACGCATCAACTTTCCGTGGTTAGCAAAACCGACTTGGAAAGCCTTAATAATTTTCTCAGCACGAGCAATCTGTTCTTTTGTCGGCTTTAAATCATCGACAATTAGGCCCTCTAAAACGGCTTTCTCATAAAGTGTTTTCCTATATTTATCACAAAGAAAGAAACTTTTGAAAATCGCTCTTTCGGGCATCTTGAGCTCTTTGGAATATTTGTCAACATACGGAAGAATCGTATTACCATTATCCTCGTTTTTTTTAACGGCAGCTTTACGTATCGCCTTTGCATCCCAAGCTTTTACATTGAAATTTATCTCTGCAATATAACCGCAAATATCCATTGATTTTGGGATGCTTATTTGTTCAATAGAGACATCGACAGAAGAGTCTTTGTGCTCCTGCATATACTTTAATGACGCATAGATTCTATGTTGTCCATCTATAACAACATAACGATCTTTGGCTTCATCTGTATCAGCTTTAAGTTCAACGTCTTTACTGGTAAAAACTTTCAGTCCTTCAGCGAAAGCTTGTTCTATAGGGATAACTTCTATAGGACGGAGGATTCTACCATCACGTTCGATTGACTCTTTAAGTTTCGCTACATGTGACTTATTGACATCACGATTGTTTTCTTGAAGGAAGGCAAACTTATGCCCCTTGTCCAAAAAATCTTTAAGTCGCATTTTGTCAATTCTTAGTTCCGCAAGACTAGCACCTGAAGTTGCTTGTAGACTAGTATCCTCTACAGTAGATGTCGATTCTGATTTCACATTCACATTTGCACTCATTTCTTCTATTTTTACTGACATTGGCTCATTTTCGTTAATAATTACTTCGGTCATCTGATTCTGTTGTTTCAAATTACTTTCTTCCACGGTTGTTTTTTCTAAATTTAAATTTCTCATTTTTTGTTAATTCTAGTGCCAACTCGGCATCTACGACAATGATTTTACCACATTGAGAAATGGCATCATCAATTTTCCCACTACTTTTGATTCGTTGGGCTGTTGGAATGCTACATCCAAAGAGCTCAGCTATCCCGGCAATTCCGTACACGTGACGCTTCTCACTCTTTGGCATTTTACCAAAGGCATCTTTCTCCTCAGCCATACTAATAAGTATAGCCTTCATGGAGTTTTCAAAATCTTCAAGCGTTGCCTGAAACAACGGCTTTTGTTTATCCATATTAAAAATTTAGGGAAAGGCTTTACTCAATTTTGAATGCCTTTCTGATTCGACCACAAAGGTAAGTAGTTGATTATGATATATTAAGCGAATTTTACAGGAAAGTTTATCAGAAAAAGAAAAAGAATTAAATTGGACTATAAATGAGACTTTTGTAACAAGAAAAATCTTATTATTTTTGATATGTTATAGGTATGGGGACACATAGGGGATTTCGTATATAGCATAAAGCCTCAAAAAAAAAGGAGAAAATAAGATAAAAATCTCATTTTCTCCTCGCGTATGCCCTAAGCAAGAATGTATGTTTCAACTACATTGTTTTTTTTTCTGGCAAGTCAAGTGCTTTGCGTAACTCTTTCTCATATGTATTCAAAAAATCAGATGCCTCCCTTTGCTTTATTGATGAAGTTTTTATGTTTGTACCATCACATCCAATAAATCGTTCTGAGATAATGGATTTATTTTTAATACTCATTTCCGCCCCTATGTTTATAAATGTCAAATAAAGTAACGCAACATTTGGCTTTGGGTCATCAGAACTTGATTTTTCTGTTTTAGGGAGCCACTTTATAGGAGTAGCCAAAGCGCCCTTTATAACTATATTATCGAATGATTGCAAAAAATTAATTTTGGTAGCCTCATCACTTGCTAGATAACCCTTGTCTGATAAGAAATCATATAACAACACCAGTTGTTCCTTGGTGACTGTTACCGAGATCTTCTGCTCGGCAACAAAAGCCTGATTTATATTAGCCCCGAACAATTTAAATTTTTCATCTAGGATGTTCCGAATCTCAGCTAGATATTTATTATAATATTCAATATATCCAGGACCGATATTCGAAAAATGTTTTATAGCAAACGTGTTGACGCTTCGTTCAATTAGCGATCTGTTTGCTTCCAAAAGCTTGAAAGAGTCGATGTCATAAGGGGTGCAAGTTACACTACGATCAAACAATAAAGCTGGATTAGCATACTGATACAACTCCTCAAAATATTGAGCACATGAAACAACAGATGTCATTGAATCTAGAATGTTTATGTTATACCTGAATGTCTCAATATGGGGCAGGCAGTCCGTTTGGTTGATAATTTCTCTTTTGATAGATTGTGCCATATTTCCTATTTGATTTAAGGCGGAATCTACTCTTTGCTGTCTAAGTAAACTTACAATTTCATCTTCATTCACCATAATATTTATTTTTTAATTTATAAGAATTTCACACATTTTACACTTCAATAACTATGCCACAGTTTTGATAAGTCGCAATATTTCTTTCAGCTTATCATTATCAGCCTTATCTAGGATGTCAATAATCTGTGATTTGTACTGGTAGTCATTCCATCTCTCCATTTGTAATTTTTGAGTTTCATCCGCCACTTCAATGTATGGTTTCATCGACTCATAGTTGCTGTGGCCGGTGCAAGCCATAACTGTTGTTGTAGGTATTCCCAAAGCAAGGGAACAACAGACAAATGTTCTTCGAGCATCGTGACAACTGATTGTTTCATGTAATTTGTACTCTTTATCAAATCGCTTTGCTCCAACAAAATAAGTTTCTACAATTTCTCTATCAAGTCCGGCTAGTTCGGCTGCTTCTTTCAAATAGTCATTAATCTTTTGATTGGAGTAAACCGGAAACGCATATACCTCAGATTCGTTTTTATACTTATCGAGTATTTTCTTTGCATGCTCAATCAATGGGACAGTCAATCTGTCCTTTGTCTTTTGAGTATAGAATTCAATCTTACCATCTGACACATTGGCATGTTTCAGTGCTCTTAAATCTGAATAACGTAATGAAGTAAATGCCATAAAGCAGAAAAAATCCCGAACTTTACTCAGGTGTGGTTTAGATTCTGGGAACTTAAAATCCATAAAAAGCATTAGTTCCGTGAGCTTCAAAAATGTTACAGTTTTCTTGGTG
>MKRS01000848.1 GCA_001897035.1 Bacteroidales bacterium 45-6 | reverse complement strand
TCTTTTCTCACGCCTTGCCTCTACCATTGGATAGGAAGGCCAGATCTGAGTTCGTCCCGAATTCGGGAAATCATCAAACGGAATTATAGCGATTCACCGGGCGGGTTGCCTGGAAATGACGATTCAGGTGCTATGTCCTCTTGGCTCGCATTTCATACGTTGGGACTTTACCCGAATGCCGGCCAATCGTATTACCTGATAAACGCTCCTTTAGTTAGCGAATATACAATGGATGTATCGTCCGGGAAAAAATTCAAGGTTCAAGCTCAGAATTTGTCCGAGGCCAATTGTTTTGTTCAAAGTGCCACGTTAAATGGCGAGAAAATGGATCGGGCTTGGCTGGAGCATGACGAATTGATGAAGGGCGGCATTCTCATTTTGAAGATGGGGAAAAAACCGTCGGATTGGGGAACACGCATCTTGCCACCATCGAATGAAGGGAAATGAGTTATGGATATAAAAATCACAATTACAGGAATTGCATTGCTGCTTTGCACAATGGTTGCCGGGCAAACCACCCTGCTGGATGGAAAGTTCGTGTTTACGATGCACCAGCAAACGAGAACCTATCAGGTGAAGGTGGTGGAGAAAGGGGACAGTGTGTATGCCGACTGGAAAACCTACTACAACTTTCATTGGTTAGCGGGCAGGTATGCGATGGAAAAAGCATCGTTGAAAAATGGAGATGCCTTGAGCTGGCTGCAGCCAATTGATGGGAAAGTTGAAAATCTGAAAAAAAATGAGACCTTTGGGTTTATCTCCCGAAAAGCTTTGGCGGATTTGCGCACCAAAGGATATTTTCTTTATAACCAAACAGTCTATCGCCTGAACACCCAAAGTCCTCCAAAAGAAACATTCGGAGGCATACCGCTTCTCGCTGTTGTTGCCGATGTTGCCGCCACGGAAATGTGGATCGTGGACAACGATGGTTTGCCCGTTATAGTCAGGTTGTCGAACAACCCGTTGGGAATCGATTGGGTGGTCTCGGATAGATGAATTTTAATACTATTTTATTTATATGATGATGAAAAGATACCTCGCCTTGGTTTTGATCGGCCTGCTTTCTTCGGCTATGTTTGCGAATCCCGTTGCGGATATGTTGGAACGGATAGACAAGGGAGCATCCAAAAAGTTTATAATAGAAATAGCCAAAGATGGCAACAAAGATTACTTCGAGCTGTCGCAAAAAGGGAAAAAGGTGCTTGTCCGTGGCAACAACAATATCAGCGTTTCTGTGGGGATCAACTGGTATTTGAAATACTATGCCGGGGTGCATTTGTCTTGGAACGGGATGACTGCAAAATTGCCTGAAGTGATGCCTGCCATCCCCCAAAAAGAACGGCACAGCACCGATTTGAAACTGCGTTACGATTTCAACTATTGCACATTCTCCTATTCCATGGCTTTCTGGGACTGGAACCGTTGGCAAAAAGAGATCGACTGGATGGCCTTGCATGGCATCAATCTGCCGCTCAACGTGATCGGGGAAGAATGTGTCTGGTACAATATGCTCAAAAAACTTGGGTACGACAAGCAAGGAATCGACAACTTCATTGCCGGGCCTGCTTTTCTTGCCTGGTGGGAAATGAATAACCTCGAAGGGTGGGGTGGCCCCAATCCGGATTCTTGGTACAAGCAGCAGGAAGCACTTCAAAAGAAGATATTGCTCCGGATGAAAGAGTTGGGCATAGAACCGGTATTTCCGGGCTATTCGGGAATGATGCCGCACGATGCAAAAGAAAAATTAGGGCTACAAGTGGCTGATGCCAAATTGTGGAACGGATACAAACGACCCACTTTCTTGTTGCCAACCGATAGCCGGTTCGATGAAATTGCGTCCCTCTATTACAAGGAACAAGAGGCCCTCTTTGGAAAGGCTAACTATTATTCGATGGATCCATTTCACGAAGCCGAAGGAATGGGCAAAATTGATTTCGATGCCGCCGGAAAAGCCATTATGAAAGCGATGAAGAAAGTGAATCCAAAAGCTGTTTGGGTGATTCAAGGTTGGACGGAAAATCCGCGTGAAGAGGTGATCCAGGACCTCCGACAAGGCGATCTGCTGATTCTCGACCTGTTTAGCGAATGCCGGCCGATGTGGGGCATGAAGCCCTCGTTGTGGTATCGTGAAAAGGGTTATGGGAAGCATGATTGGCTATTCTGTATGCTCGAAAACTTTGGCGCAAAAGTGGGAATACATGGGAGAATGGATCAGTTGCTTGAAAATTTTTATGAAACCAGAACCAACCCTTTGGCTGCACACATGAAGGGCATCGGTCTCACCATGGAAGGGATCGAAAACAACCCGATGATGTTTGAACTGATGACCGAATTGCCTTGGAGAGAAGCACAAGTGACCAAAGAGAGCTGGCTGAAAGAATACTTGTTTGCCCGATACGGTAAAAAGGATGAAACCATCCAAAAATCTTGGATGATTCTGGCGAACAGCATCCTCAACTGCCCCCGCGGCAACAACCAACAGGGAACATTGGAATCCATCCTTTGTGCACGCCCATCGCTGAATACGTTTCAGACATCGAGCTGGGCTAAGCTTGAAAACTATTACGACCCGGCGGTGACCCGCGATGCAGCCAAACTGATGCTTAGCGTGGCAGACAAATACCGAGGGAACAACAATTTCGAATACGACTTGGTGGACATCGTGCGGCAGTCCATTGCCGATCATGCCCGCGAAGTTTATAACCACACGGTGGCCGACTTCAAGTGTTTTCACCGGGAAGGATTTGAAAAGGGGGCGAAAAAATTTCTCGAACTGATCTTGCTTCAAGACAAGCTTTTGGGCACGAGAAGGGAATTTCGCGTAGGCAACTGGATACAGCAGGCCCGCAGCCTCGGAAACACGGTTGAGGAGAAAAATCTCTACGAATGGAATGCCCGTGTGCAGATCACTACCTGGGGGAACCGTATCTCGGCCGACGATGGCGGGCTTCGTGATTATGCCCACAAGGAATGGAACGGCATTTTAAAGGATTTCTACTACAAACGTTGGGAGGCCTATTGGAAAACCTTGGACGACGTTTTCGACAGAAAACCATTGGTCGCTCTCGATTATTACGCAATGGAAGAGCCTTGGACGAAGGCCATCAGCCCCTCTTATTCAGCCGAGCCCGAAGGAGATTGCGTGGAAACGGCGAAAGCGGTATATGAAGAGGCTTTCAGGAAATATGAATGCAACCACTAATAAGAAGCTGTGAAAGATGGAGATAGCTGAAAAGAAACAACGCTTGCTCTCGCTGGATGTGTTGAGGGGGATAACGGTGGCTGGCATGATTTTGGTGAACAACGGCGGCCCCGTATCCTATGCTCCTTTGCATCACGCTGTTTGGAACGGACTGACGATTGCCGACCTCGTGTTTCCCTTCTTTCTGTTTATGGTCGGCATTTCAACCTGCATTTCATTGCAGAAATTCGAATTCAAAAGTTGATCAACATTGAAATTTTGCAAATATCTTTGTGTGTAGAATTGCATAAACTTCTTTCGATAACCAACAAAATGTAAAGTAATCATACGTATGTTTTCTTGTAATTCCCGATGATAAATAAAAGGATAACGAACTGATAGAGACGAAGACATATGTGGTCTATCGAAATAACTATTTGTCTCTGTAATCCAACTTATATTCTTCAGATTGTCTGACATTTTACCTGGAAATGTGATTTTCTTGAGAGAATAACGTCCGTCAAAATCATCTCCAATATAACGATCAAATGCTCGACCAGACGATCGATTGTATTTGTTACTATAGTAAATATCATTAAGTAAATAGATAATCATGCCTTTTGCTCGACGAAGTGAATTCTTATTTCG
>MKRS01000847.1 GCA_001897035.1 Bacteroidales bacterium 45-6 | reverse complement strand
AATACGGTACCGCTATGTGGCAAGCTTATGTCAACGACGGCATCAATCCAAACTCGAACGGTATCAACTATCTATACAACTGGGGATACAATGCAGGCAATGTACCGGTTTTGAACAGCATGGCTCTTCCCAAGTATCTCGACGCCAACCACACCATGGCTGCCGCCGACACCGACTGGTTCAAGGAAATCACCCGGACAAGTGCCATACAACAATACAACGTGTCGGTCAGCAACGGTGGCGAAAAAGGCAACTCGTTTTTTTCGGCTGGCTACTATCACAACGACGGGATTATCAAATATACCAATTTCGAACGCTTTTCGGCTCGCATGAACACCGACTACAAGCTCATCGGGGATGCCTTGACCATCGGCGAAAATTTCACACTGAACAGGACAGACGAAGTTGCAGCTCCTGCCAATATAATCAGCGATGCCATAGACATGCCATCCATCATTCCGCTGCACACCTTGAGCGGCGGATGGGGAGGACCCGAAGGAAACTTGCCTGACCGGAACAATCCAGCCCGCGTGGTATATGACAACCGGGACAACAAATATGTGTATTGGCGCCTCTTGGGCAATGCGTTCGTGGATCTGAAACTCTTCAAGGGACTGAACATCCGCTCAAACTTCGGGCTGGATTATGCCAACAAAGAACAGCGAAACTTCACTTACCCTTACGAAAACGGATACAAAAGTTCGGATGTGAGCGCTGTAAGTTTGGTGCAAGAGCATTGGACCAGATGGATGTGGAACGCCTTGGCAACCTACAACATGGAAAAAGGAAAACACCGTGGCGACGCAATGGCCGGCGTTGAGCTCAACAACGAGGATTATACCACGTTCACCGCCTACAAGGAAGGCTTTTCGATATTGACACCCGATTATATGTGGCCCGATGCAGGCACTGGGGATTCGCAAACCTACGGAAATGGAGACGGATACTCTTTGGTCTCCTATTTCGGCAAAGTCAACTATTCGTACGACAATAAATATCTGGCTTCTTTCACCATACGTGACGACGGATCTTCCCGTTTCGGAATCAACAACCGGTATGCCGTTTTCCCATCTGTGTCATTGGGCTGGCGCATCAGCGAAGAGCCTTTCTTGAAGCGGACCGCAAACTTCATGGACGATGTGAAGCTCAGGGCTTCCTGGGGACAGACCGGAAACCAGAGTATTTCCAACAATGCCCGATATACAATTTATGTATCAAACTATGGTGCCGGAAGTGCTTATGCCGGAGGAAATTACGGCACATCCTACGACTTGTCGGGCACAAATGGAGGCGGCACACTTTCTTCGGGATTCAAACGCAACCAACTGGGAAACGACAATATTCGTTGGGAAACCACCACACAGACAAACTTGGGAATCGACTACTCCCTCTTCAAGCAATCCCTATACGGCTCTGCCGATATTTTCTACAAGAAGACTACCAACATATTGACCTTGCTATCGGGAATAGCAACATTAGGCGAAGGAGGCGATAAATATGTGAATGCTGGCTCGATGCAAAACAAGGGATTCGAATTCAACATCGGATACCGCCAAAAAACAAGCGGGGGATTCGACTACGATATAAATCTGAACCTTTCTTGCTACAGGAACAAAGTGCTGAGCGTTCCCGAAACAGTAGCCTCTGCCGGAACCTTCGGTGGAAATGGAGTCAAAAGCATCGTGGGTCGTCCCATTTATTCGGAAGTCGGATATGTGGCCGACGGACTTTTCAAATCGCAGGAAGACATCATCAACCACGCCTCGCAAGAGGGTGCAGGAATTGGACGGATCCGCTACAAGGATCTCGACAACAACGGCAAGATTGACGAAAAAGACCAAACCTGGATATACAATCCTACTCCCGATTTCAGCTACGGTCTGAATATGAACTTCGGGTATAAGAGCTTTGATCTGAGCCTATTCTGGCAGGGTGTGCAGGGTGTGGATGTGAACATGCTCGCAATCAAAAAGCAAACAGACTTTTGGTCGGCAAACAACGTGAATTACTTGAACAAAGGGCGAAGGGTTCTCGATGCCTGGAACGTCAACAATCCCGATTCGGACATCCCCGCACTCACAACCACGGATTCGAACAACGAAAAGCGGCTTTCGTCCTACTACATCGAAAACGGTTCTTTCCTCAAACTGAGAAATGCACAGATCGGTTACAAAGTGCCGGCCAAACTACTCTCCGAAAAGCTGAAAATAAGCAGCCTGAGATTTTACCTGAGCGGACAGAACCTACTAACGATCAAATCGAAAAAATTTAGCGGCGTAGATCCGGAAAATCCGGTTTACGGCTATCCGATTCCCCTGAACCTGACTTTCGGGCTAAACGTCATATTCTGATTAACTTTAATACACTACCATATTATGAGCTACAAATTGCTATATACAACGATGCTATCGGCAATCCTTTTCAGCGGATGCACCTCTTTCTTGGACAAAACCCCGCAAGGAATACTAACTGACGAAGAGATCAATTCCCCCCAATACGTAGATAACTTGGTCACATCTGCATACGCCATCTGGGTGTCGGGCGACGATATTAACTCCTCGTTCAGCCTCTGGAATTACGACGTCAGGTCGGACGATTGCTACAAGGGTGGATCGGGTGCCGCCGATGGTGATGTGTTTCATTTTCTCGAGATAGCACAGGGTACAAACACCACCGACTGGAACATAAACGACATTTGGGTACGACTCTATAAATGCGTGACAAGGGCAAATACAGCTCTCAAATCATTGGATCAGCTCAACGAAGTGGCTTATCCGATGAAAAAAACAAGGATTGCTGAAATGAGATTCCTGCGCGGGCATGCGTTTTTCTTACTCAAAGAATTGTTCAACCGCATCGTGATCGTGGACGAGACGATCGATCCGGAAAAATTCACGACCCTTTCCAATGTCACCTACACAAGTGATGAACAATGGCAAAAAATAGCGGACGATTTCAAATATGCCTATGAGAATCTACCATCCAAACAAGAGCAAGTGGGACGTCCTTCCAAGGCTGCAGCAGCTGCTTATCTTGCAAAAACGATGTTGTACAAAGCTTACCGCCAAGACAATGCGCACAATGTGACGGAGATAAACAGCAATGATCTCGAATCGGTGCTTACCTACACAGACGACGCAATCATGACAGCTTCCGGCTTCGGCTTGGAATCCGACTATGCGATGAATTTCCTGCCGGAGGACGAAAACGGCAAGGAGTCGATTTGGGCTATCCAATATTCGATCAACGACGGCACTTTCTATGGCAACCTCAATTTTGGCATGATGCTCACCGTTCCCCAATATTTCGGATGTTGCGACTTCCATAAACCAAGCCAAAACTTGGTGAACGCTTTCAAAACCCGAAACGGCTTGCCTGAATTTGACAGCTACAACAAGGATGAGTACCAGAGTTCAAGCGACGAATCCGATCCACGGCTTTTCCATACAGTTGCCATGCCCGGATTTCCTTACAAATACAACAGCAACTATATCTTCGAAGAATCGTGGAGCCGAAACCCCACTTTCTATGGCGTGTATGCGTCCCTCAAAGAGAATGTAGATCCCGGTTGTCCCTGCCTGAAAAAGGTGAGCGGCACATTCTGGGCCAACTCGATGAACCACATCGTGATCCGTTATGCAGACGTGCTGCTTATGCGAGCCGAAGCTTTGATCGAACTCAACAGGGCAAATGAGGCACTACCTCTTATCAACAAGGTGAGAACCAGGGCAGCGGCAAGCACCAACTACATCAAATCGTATGCCCCTAACCTGAAAATATCGACTTATGTGGATGGACAGAATTGTAGCTGGACACAAGATTATGCCAGACAG
>MKRS01000846.1 GCA_001897035.1 Bacteroidales bacterium 45-6 | reverse complement strand
TTTCGGGGAGGTGTTCATCGAGGAACGTGACAACGAGACGTGGAGCACTCCCTACAAGTTCAACGGCAAGGAGCTGGACGAGGAGACGGGGCTGTACTACTACGGGGCGAGGTATTACGACCCGAGGGTGAGCCTGTGGCTCGGGGTGGACCCGCTGGCGGAGAAGTATCCGAATGTGGGGGGATATGTGTATTGTGTGGAGAATCCGGTTAGATATTCTGATCCTACAGGAATGGGACCGAAAGATAGAGTTAGGTATGCTCGTAATATGGTAGGTGTCGCATATTTGCAAGAAACAAATTCTTTTTTGAGAACTGCAAGTACTGGAGAGGCATTAAAATATATGGATTGTGCTGAATTTGTATGCAGAATTATAGCAAAAGATAACATTACTGATGGGGTTAAGCACATGGGATCAGGCGCATTAAAAGTATTTTTGGACAATAAGAGCAAATTTGAACATTCTGATAAGCCTCAAGTTGGTGATATTGCCTTATGGGAGGGACACGTTGGAATTGTAACAGGAGTAGATAAAGATGGTAAAATAAAAGTTACCCACGCTAGAGGCAAGGGCAAACTTTCGCAGGAAAATCCTTATTTTATTACACCGAAACAATATAGAGATGCTTCGTTTTATGGTTATTATCGCCCTATTAACGAAACTCCTGATAGCAGCAATCCAGCTACAATTTCTACAACTAATAGCACAAATAGTGCCCCTGAAAATGAGAAAGTTTATAGAGGAAAAACACTACAAGAAGTAATAGTGACTGGATCTCGAATAAATAAAACAGAAGAAAAACCAAAAACCGAATAAAAAATTATGAATAACCAATATCTCATTATATTTTCACTAATATGTTTGTTTAGTTGTGGACTACAAAGTAAGAAAGAAGAACAAGGAAATAGCAGCACTCCTCCAATACAAGTTGTAGTAAAAAAAACGAAACCTAAGCAAAATATTAATCTTCAGATTGAAGAGTCTGCAACAATCGGAGACACATTACAAATTGTTTCAACTCAAAAAATGCTTTATTTCCCATTTGGAATACACAGTGGCATCAAAGATTATTTAAAGGAACTTCCTCTAAAAATTTCTTTAAAAGAAAAGGTTCGGGAAAACATGCCGGTTTATTTTATAGAGTACAATAAAAGCATAATAGAAGTTCTACTGGGAGAAGATCCTTTTGGAAAAAACGAACTTCTTGTAAACATCGTCAAAGCAGAAATAATGGACAATCAAATTAACCTTTTTAATAATATTCAAGTAGGTGTTTCCAAGCAATTTTTTTCCGATTTTTTCAACTTAAATAAAACCCTAAGATCAAATCAAATAAGAGTTGTGGAATTTGTGTCCGCATTATCCGGAATTTGGTATTATTATACTTTCGATGAAAACGATATTTTGAAGAAAATTGAAATAAAATCAGATTATGTGTTTGAATAGTACTCCACTATTCCCAGTGCTCCCGCACCCAGCTGTATCGTGTGGTTGTCAAGAAGCAAAATGGAATACAATCTGCTAAATTTGTTGCCTGCAGGCAATGAGGGAAATTTTGCTTAGAGTAGGCGTGGAATCCTCCGCGGGGCTACCGAACTGCGGGGGGCATTGCGCAACCTGCGCAAAGCCCAACCAAGGGTGAAACCGAGTTGCGTAATGCCCGCAAGAAGCAAAGGGAAGGTGATTGACACTTGCGTAGCCTACGCAAAGCCCAACCAAGGGTGAAACTGAGTTGCGTAATGTCCGCAAGAAGCAAAGGGAGGCTGATTGATACTTGCGCAGCCTACGCAAGGAGCTGAAAGCCGTGAAGAGCTGCGCACGCCTCCCGCAAGTTCTTTTGCCGGCACCGGCTCACCTTTACCAGATTTGTTGTATTTTTACCACAGCGACCACCTGGGTTTCTCCTCGTTAGTGACCACCGATGGCGGGTACGTCACCCAGCACGTGGAGTACGTTCCTTTCGGGGAGGTGTTCATCGAGGAGCACAACGCCTCGTGGAGCACTCCCTACAAGTTCAACGGCAAGGAGCTGGACGAGGAGATGGGGCTGTACTACTACGGGGCGAGGTATTACGACCCGAGGGTGAGCCAGTGGCTGGTTGTGGACCCGCTGGCGGAGAAGTATCCTGGATGGTCTGTTTACAATTATTGCCTGCAAAATCCTATCATATTTATAGATATAGATGGTAAAGGACCAACCCCAGGATGGAATAGGTTTTGGGGTGGTCTTCGCGCAGTAGGAGGTGTGGCTCAAGTTGCTGCAGGAGCAGCAGGTGGAATTGCTAGTTCCTGGACGGGGGTTGGCGCTGTTGCAGGAGGCGTTGCTGTAGTTCATGGTGCTGACGATTTGCAAGCAGGTATTAGACAACTTTGGACAGGAGAGAAAACAGAATCATTTACTTACAAGGGGATTAAAGCCAGTGCTAAACTTGCAGGTGCTAGTGAGAATACAGCAGATAATATTGCCACATGGTCGGATATTGGTTTAAGTTTTGTTGGAAGTGGAGCGGGAAGTATAAAGTTATTATATGGATTAAGAACAGCAAAAAACTTTGTTGAAACTGCGAGAGAAGGAAATCTTGTATTTTATTCTACAGAAGTATTAGGAGAGACAGTTGAGTTTGGCGGAGAGATATCCAAATCTAAAGGCGTTATGACAATCAAAAATTTGGATATTGATGGGAAACTAACCAATAAACTTGGTGTCAAAGGCGTTAAAGAGTTAATTTATAAATTTGGTAAGGAACAGAAAGTTAAAGAGGTTATTATTGAAGGGGCAAAGAGAACTACGGGAGCTAAGCCTGGAAAAATCACAAAAATCTCAGTAAAAATCTCAGTAGAAATGAAAATAATTGTATTCGAAGGATGGATTAAAGGTATGCAAAAAATTCCTTTCATAAAACTCTTAAATGAAAAAGTCGGATTATCACTTAAAGAGTCAAAAATGATTAAAGACGCAATAGTTGACGATAAAACGATGATGATTGAGGTTGACGATTCAATAGCGGATGATATTATTAAAAAATCTACAGAATTGGGCATTATTTGTAGAATTATGGATCCAAATAAAGCGGACCCTCGTTACCCTTAGATGTGCCCTCAGGTCGTTCGGCGTTTGGCTCTGCCAACGTCGCAGCTAAAATCAAGGCCCTGTCTTGGATTCCCCAAAAACGAGGGTTAAAACATTTTGAATATATGGAAGTCGAGTTGGCAAATAGGGTAGGAATGAAAAGCGGAGCTTTTCTTTTAGCAGAACGTAGTCGGAGACTACGCTCAACGGGGAGACTGGGCTGTACTACTACGGGGCGAGGTATTACGACCCGAGGGTGAGCCCGTGGCTGGGGGTGGACCCGCTGGCGGAGAAGTATCCGAATGTGGGGGGATATGTGTATTGTGTGGAGAATCCTATTAATGCAATTGATCCGGATGGGAAAAGGGTTTATTTTGTAGCAGGAGCTGGACTTGACACTAAAGGATGGAGATATACAGAGAGATGGGGAAGGGCTTTTGAAAAAGCTGGCATTAAAGGATTTACTCCTCGCTGCCGCACGAATCCTTTCGTGTGGCCGCCACCTACGACAGCCTCGGGCTGAAGTACACGCCTCCTGCAAGTTCTTTTGCCGGCACCGGCTCACCTTTACCAGTTTTGTTGTATTTTTACCACACCGACCACCTGGGTCCCTCCTCATTGGTGACCACCGATGGCGGGTACGTCACCCAGCACGTGGAGTATGTTCCTTTCGGGGAGGTGTTCATCGAGGAACGTGACAACGAGACGTGGAGCACTCCCTACAAGTTCAACGGCAAGGAGCTGGACGAGGAGACGGGGCTGTACTA
>MKRS01000845.1 GCA_001897035.1 Bacteroidales bacterium 45-6 | reverse complement strand
TTCAACTTGTTGGAGTCAATGGCATAGCGGAGGTCGTGTCCGGCACGGTCGGTGACATAAGTGATCAGGTGTTCCGATGCTCCTTCGGGATTGCCTAACAGGCGATCCACCGTTTTGATAATCACCTTGATGAGGTCAATATTTTTCCATTCGTTGAATCCACCGATGTTGTAGGTATCGGCAATTTTTCCTTCGTGGAAAATCACATCAATAGCCCGCGCATGATCCACTACATAGAGCCAATCTCGGACATTTTCCCCTTTTCCATACACCGGAAGGGGTTTGCCGTGGCGGATGTTGTTGATGAAAAGCGGAATCAGTTTTTCGGGAAACTGGTAAGGGCCGTAGTTGTTCGAGCAGTTGGTGACAATGGTTGGCAAGCCATAGGTGTCGTGGAAAGCCCTGACAAAATGGTCGCTTCCGGCCTTGCTAGCCGAGTATGGACTGTGCGGATCGTACTTGGTAGTTTCGGTGAAGAAGGTGCCATCAAATTCCAGAGCGCCATACACCTCGTCGGTGGAGATATGGTAGAACCGCTTTCCTTCAAATTTTTCGGGCAATGCTTCCCAACTGATCTTTGCCGCTTGGAGCAGGGAAAGCGTTCCCATCACATTGGTTTGGGCAAAGGTGAAGGGATCCTTGATGCTCCTGTCCACATGGCTCTCTGCTGCAAGATGGATCACACTATCGATATTGTACTGTCCAAACAAGCCTAATATCGTGTCGAAATCGCAAATATCGGCTTTCACAAAGGTATAGTTTGGGGCTTTCTCAATGTCTTTAAGCGTTGCCAAGTTGCCGGCATAGGTCAATTTATCCAGATTGATAATATGATATTCTGGGTATTTGTTGACGAACAAGCGTACAACGTGGCTGCCGATGAATCCGGCGCCGCCGGTGATAAGAATGTTTTTTTTCATATTTATTGGTTTCAATAATGATGATATGCTGATTTGAGAATTGCCTAATCAAGCAGCAGCTCTTTAATATAATTTTTCGTCTATCCGAAACGGCGACTGAAAGTCTTTCAAACGAGGGTGTTTCTTATCTTTTTCGGATAATACCACATCGCCGGCAGGCACTTTCCAATCGATACCCAAATCCGGATCATCCCAGGCCAATGCTCCTTCGTTGCCCGGGGCATAAAAATTATCGCACTTGTATTGGAAGATAACCTCGTCGGTAAGCACGCTGAATCCATGGGCAAAGCCTCTCGGGACAAAGAACTGGCGGTGATTGTCTTCGGTAAGTTCGACAGACACGTGCCGCCCATAAGTTGGCGAACCGATGCGGATGTCAACGGCTACGTCCAATACAGCTCCTTTGATGACCCTCACTAACTTGCTTTGAGCGTAAGGCGGTGTCTGAAAGTGCAACCCACGCAGCACACCATAAGCGGATTTGCTTTCGTTGTCCTGCACAAAATTGGTTTTCAATACTTTTTCTTCAAATTCACGTTGGGAGAACGATTCGAAAAAATATCCCCTGTCGTCTTTGAAAATGCGTGGTTCAATGATGACTACGCCTTCGATTTGCGTTCTTATTATTTCCATTTTTTATAGTTGTGAACATGTAAGCAAGTGAAGAGGTGAACAAGTAAAGAAATATATTCTTTTAAATACATTCACGTTATTCATTAGCTTCTATTTTTTGTATCAGTTTCAATAACATCCTTTTAATGTATAAAATATCATCATCTGAGTGGATCCTTTCCATATACCTTAATCTTTTGGCGATTTCAAACTGGGTTTCTATTTCATTGAGGAAACCTAATGCAATGTATAAGAATTGGATAAATTCTTTCTTGTGTTTACGCCCGGCACCTTCAGCGATGTTGGAGGGAATACTTATAGAGGCACACCTTATTTGGCTTGTTAAGCCAAATTTCTCTGATTCGGGAAATTTGGTTGAGAGAAGATAGATTTGTTCTACCAAGTTCTAAAGATTTCTGGTAAACAATTAGATCTTTGTGGGACTTCACAAATTCCATTTTGGGCTTTTACGAATCATATTTTAGCAAACGCCATCTATTTACTTGTTTACTTCTTCACAAGTTCACGTCTTCACTCTTCGCCAGTTTCAACAAATGTTGCCCATATTGGTTCTTTTTCATCGGTTCTGCGAGTTCCACAAGTTTTGCTTTGTCGATCCATCCCTGGTGGTAAGCGATTTCTTCGAGACAGGCAATTTTCAGTCCTTGGCGCTTTTCGATCACTTCGATGAAGGTAGATGCCTCTGAAAGTGAATCGTGAGTGCCTGTATCAAGCCAGGCAAAGCCTCGACCGAGCAATTGCACTTTCATCTCCTGGTCGGCCAAGAATTGTTGGTTCACGGTTGTTATCTCGAGCTCTCCACGCGAGGAGGGCTGAATGCTTTTTGCTACCTTCACCACCTTGTTGGGGTAAAAGTAGAGTCCCACGACAGCATAGTTAGACTTTGGATGTGCAGGTTTTTCCTCAATGCTAATCACATCTCCAGCGGAGTTGAATTCGGCAACCCCATAACGTTCGGGATCGCTCACCCAATAGCCGAAAATGGTTGCTTTATTGTCCTTTTCTGCATTCGCCACCGATTCCCTAAGCATTCTGGAGAAGCTTTGCCCATAGAATATATTATCCCCTAAAACGAGGCAGGCCGAATCATTCCCAATGAACTTTTCTCCAATAATGAAGGCCTGCGCCAAACCATCCGGAGAGGGCTGCTCCTCGTATTCAAAGCGAACGCCAAAGTCGGAACCATCACCCAGCAAGCGGCGAAACCCCGGTAGGTCGTGAGGCGTGGAAATGATTAGGATCTCCTTGATTCCGGCAAGCATCAGCACCGAAATAGGATAATAGATCATCGGCTTGTCGAAAATTGGAAGCAACTGTTTGCTTACTCCTTTTGTTATGGGGTACAACCGCGTGCCCGATCCACCTGCAAGAACAATACCTTTCATACTGTTTGTGTTGGTTAAGAATTATTTTTTTCGTTTTGATTTAACATTTGAAGATTCATACCCGTAACCATACTTGTATTTGTAGCCGTATTGCTTCTTCTCTACCACATTCACATCGTTTATCACTAAGTATGGATTGGTCAAGCGTTTGGCCTTGTAGATCGAGTTGATGAAATTGACAACATCCTTTGGTGTTACGTTTTCACGCGTTACGTACACGGTGGTATCAGCCTGTTTGGCGATAAGCAATGTGTCCGAAACTACACCCAAGGGAGCCGAATCGATGACAATGATGTCGTATTTGATCCTTAGTTCTTTGAATAATTCGAAAAGAATAGGTTTCATCAACAATTCGTTGGGGTTGGGCGGAATTACTCCGGCTTGCAAGATGTCCAAATTCGGGTATTCGGGTATATGCGACAGCAAGTTTTCCCATTTCTCATCCCCAGTGAGGAAAGATGTAAGTCCCTTACCCTTCGTGAATCCCATGTCCACAGCCAATTGGGGATTTCGAATATCCATCCCAATAAGCAATACTTTCTTTTCAGAGAGGGCAAAGGATGCAGCCAAGTTAATGGCTACAAATGTCTTACCTTCGTTGGGAATGGTCGATGTCACCAAAATGACTTTCTTGTTAGGTTCGTCAAGAATGAACTGAAGGTTGTTCCTGATTGACCGGAACAACTCCACAATGGGAGAAGTAGAATTCCGGCGCACAACCATGACTTCGCCTTCCTTGTTTCGTGCAACCTCGCCAATGACATTGAGGTCTGCTAATTTTTCAAGCTCTTCCCGACTGGTGATATTCACCTTGAAAAGATCGCGTATGTAAATGACCAAGATCGGAACAATCAAACCAAGGAAGAAAAATGCTACAAGAATGATGTTGCGTTTGGGTGAAACAGGCTGTGGCGGCACGATAGGA
>MKRS01000844.1 GCA_001897035.1 Bacteroidales bacterium 45-6 | reverse complement strand
TGAAGGGTCACGATGATACAGATGAACATAAAGCTGGCTTCTTGAAGAGGTGCGGAAACAACTTCAACATGATGTTTGGGGCAGCAACCAACAAATACAAATCTTCTCTGCAGTTCTTGGGCAAGAAGAAGCATCGTTGGATCACGGTGGCGATCATCGCACTGAGTGCCTTGATATTTACGGGAATATCCAAAATCGTTCCCCGCGACTTTGTTCCTAACGAAGACAGCGGTGTGATACTTGGTATGATGACCCTTTCGCCGGGAACTTCGCTCGAAAAGACCGACACATTGGTGAAAAAGATTGCCCACATTGCGCAAAACATGCCCAGCGTGAAGAATGTTTTGGAAATCACCGGGGTGAACTTCATGAGCGGCGTGGGTAGCTCTTATGCCACGGTGATGCTCAAGATGGATCCTTGGAACGAGCGAAAGGTTACTGCCAACGATATTGCAGCACAACTCAAGCAAGCCACCGACACCATCAAGGATGCTTCATTCTTCTTTATGGGAATGCCTACTTTGCAGGGATTCGGTATGGCAAGCGGGGTGTCTGTGCAGTTGCAAGACCGCACGGGTGGCGACATCGGCAAGTTCAGCGATGTGGCCAACAAGTTTGTGGAAGATTTGAAGAAGACCGGCAACGTGATGATGGTGATGAACACTTTCGACGGAAATTTTCCCCAGAAGGAAATCATTGCCGATATTCCCAAAATAAAGGAAGCCGGAATGACTCTCGGTAACGTGATGCAGACTCTCCAGGCTTATGTGGGAAGTATGTATGTCTCCAACTTCAATTTATATGGCAAGCAATTCCGTGTGATGGTGCAGGCTGGCCCCGAATACCGCAAGAGCATGAATGACATCAGCGGCATTTATGTGAAAACGGGTTCCGGTGAAATGGCGCCAATAACCGAATTCATCACCATAAAAGACATTACGGGCCCGCAGTCTTTGAGCCGTTTCAATATGTATTCGTCAATGAGCTTGACTATCATCCCAAATTATATGAAAGGAAAAAGTACGGGAGATGTAATCAAATCGGTGGACGAACTCAGCAAGGCCCTTCCTTCGGGATACAGCCACGAGTATTCGGGTATCAGCCGCGAAGAAGTGGAGAGCGGCAACCAGACCGTGTTGATTTTTGCCCTGAGCTTGATATTCGTTTATTTGCTGCTTGCAGCTTTGTATGAAAGCTATATTCTGCCGTTGGCGGTGATCTTCTCGCTGCCGGTGGGTCTGGCCGGAGTGTTCATCTTCGTATTTATTGCCATGATGAGCGGCACGGGAATCATGAACAATATCTATGTGCAGATTTCACTCATCATGCTTATCGGGCTGCTGGCGAAGAATGCGATCCTGATTGTGGAATACGCCATACAGCGGCGCCAGCAGGGTATGAGCATCATTGATGCTGCCGTGAATGGTGCTGTGGCTCGTTTGCGTCCGATTTTGATGACGTCCTTCGCCTTTATCGCCGGGTTGATCCCATTGGCGTTGGCCTCGGGTGCGGGTGCTGTGGGCAACAAGTCTATTGGTATCAGTGCCATCGGAGGTATGTTGTTTGGAACAATGATCGGGGTATTGGTGATTCCTTCACTGTATATCATTTTCCAGACATTGCAGGACAAATTCAGTAAATCGGGCTTGATAAATTCCAACGATGAAGTTATCAATAAACAAAAAAAATAATTCAAGCTTATGAAAATCAATAAAATACATGGTGCAATCCTGTTGGGAGTCGTTCTCTCAGCAGGAATGACATCCTGCAAAACATCGAATCGATATAAATCGCCCGAAGTGGATGCTGCGAACCTTTACCGGGACACAGTGACTACGGATACAACATCTATTGCTTCGTTGTCGTGGAAAGAATATTTTAAAGATCCCAAATTGCAACAACTCATCGAGGAGGGGTTGGCTAATAACTTTGATCTGAAAATTGCGCTTCAGCGAGTTGAGCAAGCCAAAAGTTACTATAGCAGTGCAAAAAAAGCTGCTCTGCCGAGCATCGGATTGGGTGGAACTATCACCCACAATACCACATCCAGCAAGAGTGAAGGGGGGTCGGTGAGTGTGCTTTCTAAAAATTCAAATCAATATGCTTTCGGTTTAGGTGCTATCTGGGAAGTCGATTTATGGGGAAAATTGAGTCGTCAGAGCAAGGCCAAATATGCCCAATACCTGAATTCTCAAGAATCACGGAATCTGATTCAGTCTAACATGATTGCTGGCATCGCTACTTATTATTATACCTTGCTTTCGCTTGATGAACAATTAAGAATCACTCACGAAACAATCGGGCTGCTGAAAGAGACTGTCAACACGATGGATGCACTGAAAGAATCAGGGCAACTGAATGCGGCTTCCGTGGAACAGACTAAGGCCACGCTGTATAGTGCAGAAGTGAGCATTCCTGATCTTGAAATGGCGATTCATCAAGCAGAAAATTCATTGAGCCTCTTGCTTGGTAGAAAAGCTGGTGGTGTGGAACGCTCTTCTTTCGCAGAACAAGAGGTCCCCAAGGAACTGAAAGTGGGATTGCCGATCCAAATGCTGGCTAATCGTCCCGATGTGAAAAGTGCGGAGCTGACCTTCCGCTCAGCTTTTGAATCTACCAATGCAGCCAAAGCAAATTTTTATCCTACAGTTTCGTTGACCCAAGGGAGCTTGATCGGATTTGGAGCTTCCAATATTGCCGACCTGTTCAGACCTGAAAATTTACTCGCGAGAGTTTTGGGTTCAGTTGTTCAACCGATATTCGCCCAAGGCCAATTGGCTGCCGGACTGAAAGCTGCGAAAGCAGAACAAGAAGCTGCATTGCTCAGCTTTCAAAAGACGGTGCTCGAAGCAGGAAATGAAGTTTCAAATGTATTGTACAACTACAGTTCATCCCTCAAAAAAAATGATTTGCGGGAAAAGCAGGTTACATCCTTGAAAAATTCTGTGGAATACACCCAGTTGCTGCTAAAAGCTGGCGAATCCAACTATTTGGAAGTGATAACAGCTGAATCCAATCTGCTAAATGCTCAATTGAGTCAAGTCAGTGATAAGCTTGAACAACTACAAGCAACTGTCGATTTATATAAGGCATTAGGTGGTGGTACAAAATAATTCACTTAGATTTAGATAGGTAAATGTTTTTCTCGATAAAAAGGGACGTTTTCGAAAGAAAGCGCCCCTTTTTTAGTCTTGATGCCGCCGAGCAATGAAATGTCCAAATCCTTTGATCTTTCTTATTGTTGGCGGGCTTGCCTGTTTTGTTCGTCGCGCTTTGGTTGACCTTGCTGCGGCAAAGGCGACAGCACGTCCTCGCCGAGATGGGTGACTGCTTCACGCTCCTCCCGTTCGCGCACTTCTTTCGCTTTGCGGGCATACATGATAAGGCGCATCGTGTAGTCGTAAGTGATGTAGTTCCATATCCAGTTGAGCAGCACAAAAATTTTGTTGCGCACCCCAAGTATGGAGCGCAGATGCACGACCAGCCACATCAGCCAGGCAAGCCATCCGCTGAAATGAAGCTTGGGCAGATCCACCACAGCCCGGTTGCGTCCGATAGTAGCCATGCTACCCAAGTCTTTGTAGCGGAATGGGCGGAGGGTTTCTCCAGTTTGCAATTTCTTGAGATTCGAAGCAAGCAGCGTGCCTTGCTGGATAGCCACCTGCGCCAATTGCGGATGACCGTTTGGATAAGCCGGATCATCCGTCAGCAAACATTGGTCGCCAATGGAGAATATGTTGTCGTAGTTCTTCACCCGGTTGTATCCATCCACCAGGATGCGTCCTCCTCGCCCGATGGTTTCGGGTTTCATGTTGTTGATGCGGGCTGCCGTCACGCCGCTTGTCCAGATAAAGGTGCGTGTAGGAAT
>MKRS01000843.1 GCA_001897035.1 Bacteroidales bacterium 45-6 | reverse complement strand
GGTCACGGAATCTGCCGTTGGTACGGTTGCGGCTCATAAACCACAAAGCAGCCGGAATTTGCGTATTCAAAAACAGTTTGGCTGGCAGATTGACGATGCAATCTATCAAGCCTTCTTCAATCAACGCTTTGCGGATATCGCCTTCGCCGCTGGTTTTGGATGTCAGCGCACCTTTTGCCAATACTACGCCTGCTTGTCCGCTGGGCGATAGGTGATAAATAAAATGTTGTAACCAAGCAAAGTTGGCGTTGCCTGTGGGGGGTACACCGTATTTCCACCGTCCGTCTTTGCGCATTAGGTCGCCTCCCCAATCGCTTACGTTAAAAGGTGGATTAGCTATGATGTAATCGGCCTTCACGTCTTTGTGCGCATCGTTCAGGAACGAACCTTCGCTGTTCCACTTCACTTGCGAACTATCAATGCCCCGAATGGCAAGGTTCATTTTACATAATCGCCAAGTGGTTTGGTTGCTTTCCTGCCCGTAAATAGAAATATCGTTGACTTTTCCCTGATGTTCGGAAACAAATTTTTCAGACTGGACAAACATCCCCCCCGAACCGCAACAAGGGTCAAAAACACGGCCTTTGTATGGCTCCAACATTTCCACCAATAATTCCACAACACTACGCGGAGTGTAGAACTGTCCGCCTTTCTTACCTTCGGCCAAGGCAAATTCCCCCAAAAAATATTCGAACACATGACCAAGTACATCGGCACTGCGGGATTTGGTATCACCCAAGGCAATCTTCCCTATCAAATCAAACAATTCGCCTAAACTGGCGGGATCAAGATTCTGACGGGCATATACTTTGGGTAGAACACCTTTCAAAGAATTATTTTCCTTTTCAATGGCATCCATAGCATCGTCTACCGTTTTGCCGATGGTAGGCTGCTTAGCCTTTGATAGCAAGTATGACCAACGTGCTTCCTGCGGCACAAAGAAAACATTTTCTGCACGGTACTCGTCTTTGTCTTCGGGATCAGCTCCATTGGTTTCCTCCGCTTTCAGCTTGGCATACAATTCTTCAAAAGCATCTGAAATGTATTTTAGAAAAATCAACCCCAAAACAACATGTTTGTATTCTGCCGCATCAATGTTTTTGCGGAGCTTATCGGCCGTTTTCCAAAGTTGTTTTTCCAATGATTCTTCTGCGCCGTTACCATTTTTCTTTGCCATTATTTTAAATAATTATTCGTTATCAGTTACTGATTTAATACACGCTTTCGACTTATGGCTTTTTTGTAAATTATTAAACTCAACATCAGCCTTAATCTTATCTATAATTGTTTTCACAACTTTATACATCTCCTTGTTTTCCGAATAGTCAGCAGGGCAAACAAAATTAACTCTATTTTCTTTGATTAGTTTTTCTGCTGTTGCTTTCTTTTTTGAAGATCCGGGTTTATAAACTGCGATGGAATGCCCTCCTTGTCCTTTTATTAACTTCATGCATGGAATATCAGTTTCTCCATCCCCAAAATATATCATATTTCTAAATGGAATAGGTCTTTCTTCCTCCGCAACATATTCGTTGATTTTCTTATTGTCACTGATACTCTCAATACCTTTGTTTATCTTAAACAAAAACTGTGTCTTAGCAGTATAATCCACAGCTACAGCTGGCCAAATAGCTTTCCCATCAACGTCATACAGATAAGAACACGCGTATATTTTCTTAAATTCCTTTGCAATAGGTGTTCCTTCAATCATCTCAATTAATCCGGAAGAGTTTATGTAGTGCTCAATAGAAACCCCTATTGATTTTCCATATTCGTTTATCAAACTGAACCACTCCTTCACTCCATTAAATAATTCGACATCTTTTCCAAATCTCTGGAATGATGCTCTAGAAAGAGACACACTTTCAGCATTGGCTTTTTGCAGCATCATATACATGTAGCATAATATACCGCTGGCATCGTTCTTCTCAGAAAGTTCTTGGTTTGCTTTCCAAAATCCTTTAGCATCTTTACCTATAGCTTGAATAAATCCAAACTCTTGAATATTACCCGGAGATAGCGTTCCGTCAAAGTCATATATTAGAGCAATTGTAGGTTTCTTAGCCATTATTTATTTCCCTTTATTATCAATCAATAAATCCTTTACACTCACATCCAAAACATCTGCAATCTTGTAAAGCACCTCCATCGGCGGTTGTCGGCGGTTATGCACATAAGCATTTACCATATTGAAGCTTTTGCCTAATTGCTCTGCCAACCATGTTTGTTTTATGCCTTTTTTATCGAGTACTTCTTTTATCCGGTTCATTTGAGTATTGTTTACAAATCATATTTTGCAAATATAGCAACAATTGTGATATGTTTTTTCATTTCAATAGGTATAATTAATTGGTTATTTATTTCTCAGCGATTCTACTTCTACCTGAATGTCTCTTATCTCAAGATCTTGTCTGTAATACTCATCCATCAATAGCGCATAATCGTTCTGCTGTTTCATGCAGAGTAGAGTGAGTAAAAATACCAACAAACCAAGTACGGCTATCACGAAAGAAGTCTTCCTGATCTTGAAAAACTTGAAACTAAAATAACGCTCCTTACTATCCGTTTGTGGTTCAACAGTCTCTTTTTGCTGTTTCCGGATTCGAGATACTATATTAAAAACCTTTCCAATGTTCCCATGTAGTAGCTCAATATTTTTATTGACTGTCCCGAAATTAACGTCGCTATGCGTGCCGAGTAAGCTGACCTCCTCCTTGAGTTTAGCAGCTATTTCATCTTTTACCTCCCTGAAATTAGGTTTATTTTCCACTTCTTCCTGTTTGGGGCTGGTGATTTTTGCATCATTGAAAGCTCGTTAAGCTTCTTATCTATTTCTTTCAGCTTTTCCCATAAAGCGTCATTTGATACTGATTGTCCCATATTTTTATGAATTTAAATTGTTAATTATCTACTTGAAAAACCAAAACCCTTGCGTTTTTTCTTTTTCTTCTTTTGTTCCTCCGATTGCGGATGTAAGTTTTCCGCCTCATTCGGATCAGTACCCGACGGTTGAAAATCAAGTAAACCACCGATGCCGGAAGCAACTTCTGCCGCTCCTGATACTATATTCTCCAAAAGCGTATTTCCCGTTTCCTTTGGGATATGCACCTGCTGCTCCTGACGGTTGCTGTTTCCGTTTAGGAGTGCATCGAGTTTGGAATAGCTGAATTTCCGGTCGATATCCGAACCCTTGAATGAATGTTCTCCTTTCTTGAATGAAATACCCTGCACCTCGTCCGATTGCCCCTTGCATTTGTACTCTATGAATATTCCCTGACGTTTCAGAATCTCTTCAAATTGGTGCCAGTTTTTAACTATAGGGAGAATGTCTTTAACCGCATGGTAAATTTCATACTTGGTTTTCTCGGCTCCCTTTAGCTTTTGAACATTGGTATTTTCTTTCCCTTTCCCATAGGTCAAGCTGTATTTATCCTTAAGAAGTTTGCATATTTTCTCGTTCCGATAACGGTCGTTCTTATCGGAAATGGTTTTGCCATCGTTATTCACCCGGTTGAATACTATATGACAATGCGGATGGGCGGTATTATTATGCCGGACAATGATATATTGTGTATTCTCAATCCCCATCGCCTGCATATATTCTTTGGCTAACCGCTCCATAAACATATCCGTCATTCTCGGGGAATCGTCAGGAGAGAACGCTAATGGAATATGACCCACACTTTTTGACAGATTTGGATTCAGCAAACTTTGCATGTAAAAGCTATTGATAACGGATGCCGTATCTGTTTCCAACACACCTTCACTTGCCAGAATCTTTGCATCCTTGTTTCCCAAAACGTACGAAAGACATCCCTTAAAACTTGTTCCTTTTACTATTTTTCCAATCATCCGACAGGTTATTTATTATATTTAG
>MKRS01000842.1 GCA_001897035.1 Bacteroidales bacterium 45-6 | reverse complement strand
ACTGTTGTACAGCCAATGAGACATTTACCGCCTGCTGTATAATTCGTTGTCCATTGCATAATACGATTATTTACATTATCCGCAATATATATGTATCTGAGGTGGAATAACCAGAAACACGAGAAGAAAAACTTGGAAAAACAACGCCTGTTCGAATCCGAAAAGGAAAAGGAACTGTATAGCTCCAAAGTGGAATTTTTCACCGACATCGCCCACGAGATACGGACACCGCTCACCCTCATCAACGCCCCTCTCGAATCGATAAAAGAGCTGAACATTGACGACAGCGAACTCAACAAGAACATATCGATCATGGAAGAAAACACCAACCAGCTCATGGGCCTCATCAACCAATTGCTGGATTTCCGAAAAATCGACAACAACAAGTTCAGCGTCAACCTCAAGCTCAACAACATCAACCAAATCATCAAGGAGGTTTACAACCGCTTCGAACCCATCGCAACCCAGAGGAACAAAACCTTGAGCTTAGACTTGGGACAAACAAGCTATGAGATTCCTGTGGACAAAGACGGGCTGGTGAAAATCTTGAACAACCTGCTGGTGAACGCCATCAAATATTCGAACAAGAAGATTAGCATCGAATTGACCGAATCCGCCGGCAACTACCTCAAAATCCTCATTTGCAACGACGGGGAGATCATCCCGCAGGAGGAAAGCGAGAAAATATTCGACGCATTCTATCAACTGGACAAAACACGCAACGTGAACTCGAGCACCGGAATCGGGCTTTCTTTGTCGCGATCCATCGCCAAGCTCCACAATGGAAACCTCTATTTCGACACGCAAGTGACCGACATGAATTGCTTCGTACTGGAATTGCCACTCACGCAGGAAAAGCAGATGTGGATCAGCGACGACAACGTCAACGCCAACGAGCTACGTACCGAACCCGACAACGAACACACCGGAAAAACCAATGCGCCCCTGCTGCTGATGGTGGAAGACAACACAGAGATGCTCTCGTTCATTGCCACCAAGCTGCAAAAAGATTTCATCGTGGAAAAAGCCACCAACGGCGTGGAGGCTCTCGAACTATTGTCGAAAAGAACGGTGGACATCATCGTGAGCGACATCATGATGCCCGAGATGGACGGATTCGAACTTTGCGCCAAAGTGAAAGGCGACATCGAGTTCAGCCACATTCCGGTGGTATTGCTCACCGCAAAAAACGACATCGACAGCAAGATACAGGGGCTCAGCTTAGGTGCCGACGCCTACATCGAGAAACCATTTTCCTACAGCCACTTGCTTACACAGATCAATTCCCTGCTCAACAACCGCAAGCGCGAAAGGGAAGCATTCATGCAAAAGCCCTTCCTGCCCGTGCAGCAAACCGGTATGAGCAAGGCCGACAAGGAATTTCTGGAAAAAATCGTGGAGATGATTACCGAAAACATCACCGACCCCAATTTCGGCGTCGAGAAACTTTCCGAACTGGCCTACATGAGCAGGTCGAGCCTACACCGGAAGGTAACTGCATTGACCGACCTCACGCCCACCGACTTCATCCGGGTGATCCGGCTAAAGAAATCGGCCGAAATGATACAGGAGGGAAGATACCGCGTAGGAGAGGTATGCTACCTGGTGGGAATCAATTCGCCCTCCTATTTCATCAAATTGTTCCAAAAACAATTCGGGATGACCCCCAAAGAGTTCGACAAGCAAAACAGGGGAAAAGAATAGGGGCAAACTGCCTCGAATACCCCGCCGTTTGGAAACGGAGATCCCAAACATGCGCGCGACAGGCATCGTTTGCCGACGGTGGCCTCCCGCGAGCTTGCAGGAGGGCACCGTTTCCAAACGGCGTTAACACTCATTCACACAGGAGGTCATCGTTTGCGAATACAGTTAATTTCTGTTATGCAGGAGGCCACCGTTTGCCAACGGAGGGTAGCCGCAAGCTTGCGGGAGGGTATCGTTTGCCGACGAAGAGCTCCTGCACAAATGTAACGGAGCATTGTTTTTCAAATCCGAAGGGTTGGCATTGTTGCAGAAGGCAAGTTTTGAAGAAAACAGGATTGAAAGAGGCTGTCTCAAAAGGAACGCAAATTACGCTAATCTCTCATTTTCCAAACAAATCGATTCAATCCAACTGCGTGGCTTAAAAGCAAAAAGGATTGAAGTAATTTGCGTAATCTGCGCGATTTGCGTTCAGAATTTCTTTTGATACAGCCCTCATTGACACATTGGCACAAGAAAAAACAAATCATACACCCCAAAAGACATAGCCCGTTTGGTGTTCGTATTTCTCAAAGGCTTTCAGCGGCTTGGGATCAAATTCTGGATGGTTCGGGTAATCGGGAAAATTCTGGGTCTCGAAGCAAACTCCTTCGCTGGCAGCGTATTTCCGGCCCTTTTTGCCCGGATATTCCGATGCCAAAAAGCCTGCCGAATACACTATCACGGCAGGTTGAGTGGTGATTACCTGCAAGCCGCGACCACTTTCGGGATCGGACAATTCTGCTGCAAGTTGTCGTTTCTTGTTATTTGAAGGCAGTACATAACAGTGATTTAGCCCCCGATTATCCCATACCCAGGGATCGGTGCTGTTTAGGGCTACTTCCACAAGATTACCTTGCGTGAAATCAAGTTCCGAGCCCGACACATCCGCTATTTCACCGGTAGGAATAAATTGCTTGTCCGTTTTCAAAACCTTGGAGGACGGGACAAAAAGACGATGCCCGCCTATATTGCCTCCGCCCTTCAGGTTGAAATAGGCGTGGTTTGTCAGATTCAGGTAGGTGTCGGCATCCGAAACAGCCTCGTAAAGGATGGATACTCTCAGGTCGTCAGAGAATACATAACGTATCTTCACCGACAAGTTTCCGGGAAATCCCCCTTCGCCATCCAAACTGTGCAATGAAAACATGATCCCGTTTTCAACTATTTCGTAATCGAAAATCCGCTGGTGGAAGCCACTACTACCGCTGTGGTTGGAGTTTTCCCCGTCGTTATTTTCTAAACGATATGTTTTCCCATTCAACTCAAACGACGCATTGGCTATCCGGTTGGCAAAGCGTCCGATAGTGCTTCCGATGTAGGCGGTGTCGCAAAGGTATGCTTCCAGATTGTCGAATCCCAGCAGCACATCTTCCAGCACCCCGTTTCTGTCGGGTACAACCGCCGACACCCAAGTCGCTCCATAGTTGGTGACTTCGAAGTAAGCACCCACCTTGGAGCTTATCCTGAAAATGTATATGTCTCCGGCAGCAGCGGATTTTCCCCAGAAACGCTTCGTTATCTGCATTTGATTGTGATCCATTCTACTTCCCGAACGATTATTTTGCCGTGAGTTTTATCACCTTGCTGTCAAACTCATTGTAAAGTGGAAAGCGGATTCCATATTTCATCAGGTATTCGCCCGAATACGATTTTCCTTCGAGCGGAGAAAACCACGAATACGATTTCGGGTCTTTGTTCACTTCGGCGAGGGTATATGTCTTTTTCGGGTCGAGTCCCTGCAAGACCAGTGCCTGCGTGTTTCCGCTGATTGATTTTTTCAGCAAATAGGAAAACACCACCGCTTCGTCCTTGTTTTCGCTCACGTACATCAGGGCTGTGCGAGGCCCTTCGTAGGGCGACAGCAAGCGGTACAAATCGCCGAACTGCACCACGCCACGTATTTTGTAGTACTCCTGAATGGCTTTCTTCGAAAATTCCTTGTCCTCGGCAGACATGTCTTTGGGCTGGAGATCCATTCCCAACTTGGCGGCCATGGCCACATCGAAACGGAACTTGAGCGGAGTTGTGCGGCCTGTGATGTGGTTGGGCACCACCGACACGTGGCTGGCCAAGGCCATTGCCGGGAAAAAGTAGGTGGCTCCCCATTGGATAAAGATGCGATCCAGGGCATCGGTGTTGTCGCTGA
>MKRS01000841.1 GCA_001897035.1 Bacteroidales bacterium 45-6 | reverse complement strand
ATAAACTCTA
Organism: Bacteroidales bacterium 45-6; assembly: GCA_001897035.1. GTDB lineage: Bacteria > Bacteroidota > Bacteroidia > Bacteroidales > Dysgonomonadaceae > UBA1309. Next base: position 3,888 of record MKRS01000841.1, on the reverse strand, counting down.
AATCAATTGTTGGTGGATCTGGAATCGCCTCAAAAAAAACGGGAATCCTATGAATTCACGTTGATAAATCTTGCAGGTGTTTATTACATCGCTTTTTTCAATCGGGTAAATACCTTTTTAATTCTGCATATCTTACTTATTTGCACACAGATACACATTTGAGACAGCCCCTCGTAAATTTTATCTTTGTTAAACGAGGATATAGGCAAGGTAAAACAATAGAAGATATTGGTTTGTTTAACGCTTCGACAATAAAAAACGTTTGTCAATTACTTTGGGAATGTCCTCGTCGTAATGAGTTACAAATATCAGGGATTTTTCTGTGCCACAGAACTTCTGTATGATATTTTTAACTTTTTCTTTATTTGAGGCATCTAATCCGTGAAAAGGTTCGTCAAGAATTAACAAATCCGGATTTTTCACAAACACCCGGGTGAGCAAAACGAGCCGCTGTTCTCCTGAAGATACTTGCAGGAACGACACCTCCTTGAGGTGCCCGATGCCAAACAATTCCATCCATTCGAGAGCCTTTTCCCTCTGTTCCTCACTGCAGGAAAGGTAGAGGCCGATGGTGTCGAAAAAGCCGGACCCCACAATGTCCAAGCAGGGAATGTTTTTGAGGTAATGCAGGTGTATTTCGGGCGAGATGTATCCGATTCGTTTTTTGATTTCCCAGATGCTTTCGCCGCTTCCCCGTTTTTTGCCAAACAGGGCGATGTCGTTGGCATAAGCTTGCGGATTGTCTCCCGAGATGAGGCTCAGCAGGGTGGATTTGCCCGAACCGTTGGGTCCCAGCAAAGCCCATTTTTCGCCTTTTTCGATTTTCCAATTCAGTTCGAGCAAGATGATTCGCTTGCCGTACTGGATGTGTATGTTGCTCAGCCTGATTATTTCGGACGATTCCAAATCCTCTTTTTCTGTTGCCGGGAAATTTATTTCTTCGGGTTTCATATCCCCGAACAATTCTCTTCGCAGTTTTTTGTCCGAGAGAAACTCGTTGCGTTCCATCGCCGGCTTTAGCGAGCGCTTTGCGATGGGCAGCACATGCGTAATAGTTTCGGGTATGTCCGCAGGGTTGGACAGCACCAGCACTATCTGTACCTCGCCCAAAGCCACTATTTCGTCAAATAGGCCGTTCAGCACTTTGCGCGAAGCCGCGTCCAGGCCGATGTAGGGATTGTCCAAAATGAGGATTCTCGGTTTGTTGAGGAGCGATTTCACCACGAGGAACTTGCGGAGTTCGCCACTCGAAAGGAGGCGGATGTCTTTTTCGAGCAAATCTTCGATGCCAAACTGAGTGATGAGGTGTTTTCCCCAGTCGGATTCGGCAGTTTGGGGAAGAAGCTGCCGGGTGGGAGTGCCGTCTTGCATGACTCCCACGTTCCACCGTTGCTGGTAGAACGATTCCCGCGTATCAGCCAAGCTGTATATATCGCGGAACGCAACGGTTTTGATATGTTCAGAAAGCTTCACCACCTTGCCGCTTGCGTTGAGGCAGGTGATTTTTCCCGATTTCAAAGCGTATTTTCCTGCCAGTGTATCCACCAGCAGTGTTTTTCCAGCTCCGTTTGGCCCGATGATGGCCCATTGCTCTCCGGCCTTGATTTGCCAATTGATGGGGTGCTTGAAACACACCTCATCGAATCTCTGCACGAGATTCGAGGCGATCAGGGAGTTGCTTGCTTCCATAGATAGTCCTTTAAGACCGTAAAAGTAGTCATATTATTCCGAACAAAAAAAGATGTATCTTTGCGTGGCTCTTGCCATGGAGGGGAAGATCAGAAAGAAAAGCCACAAGCTGGCTACTTTTTTAATTACTAATTCTAAGAAATGATGCTGCAAATAGGGGAAACTGTCGTAGGACTGGATATCATAGAAGAAAAATTTTGCTGCAACCTTGCCGTATGTAAAGGCTGGTGCTGTGTGGACGGAGAGTCGGGGGCCCCTTTGGAAAAAGAGGAAGTTGCCGATCTCGAACGGGTGCTTCCCGAAGTCTGGGATGATCTATCCCCGCAGGCGCAGGAGGTGATCGAGAAACAAGGTGTTGCCTACAAAGACATGGACGGCGACATGGTGACTTCCATCGTCAATGGAAAAGATTGTGTCTTCACCTACCACGACCCCCAAGGTATTTGCCGATGTGCCATTGAAAAGGCTTACCGGGAGGGAAGGATCGATTTCTATAAGCCAATTTCGTGCCACCTTTACCCAATCCGTTTGCAAAAATACCGCGATTTCACTGCCGTCAACTATCACCGCTGGAGCATCTGCAAGCCCGCTGTGGCCTTGGGAAAGGATAAAGGGCTGCGCATTTACCAATTCCTGAAAGAACCGCTCGTCCGCAAATTTGGAGAAGAGTGGTACAACGAGTTGGAAGTGACAGCCGAGGAATATTTGAAGAGCAAGTAAACTTGATTGACTTTCGTATAAGTAAAATTTGCACTCATTTTATTTTAAAGTTGTATATTTGCTGTTGATTATAGGCTTTTTTAATTAAAAAACATCATTGGATGAAAACAGCAGGTATTCTTACAGCAGTTCTACTTTTTTCGAGTACATTTCTGTCGCTTCGTGCCCAAGAGAAGCCATTTTCAGTTGAAATCCGAGGCGGAGCAAATTTCACCAAGGTGCATTCTTCTGACTTAGGAGTAGATGGGAAGGCAGGTTATCGTGTGGATGTGGTGATTGACAGGAGTCTTTCTTCCTATATTTTTCTTCGTTCGGGTTTGACGTTCTCCGCCAAGAATTCAGATTTGGCAGCAGGTGCATTTGGCGACTTCAATAAAGACGGACTCTATGATTATGCTGCGTTTGAGAGCAAGGTGCGGGCTCGTTACCTTCAACTTCCTCTGATGATCGGCTCCAAATACAAATTTAAGGATATACAACTGAATGGTGCTTTAGGTGGTTATTTGGCTTACGGAATAGCGGGAAACTCCCATACGCTATTAACGCTGGCTTCTAATATTGGACCATTAGCTTCAGATGATTCTAATATAGGCATTTCAATGACTACTCCTTCTTCTCTTTCTTTTACTGAACATGATAGTAGGACTTTCAAGGAGGTTTACAAACGTTTTGATTCGGGATTGGCTTTCTCTGTCGGAGTCGAATTTAAGCGGCTTACGCTGAACGGGACTTACGAATTTGGCCTTGTCAATATCGGTCGGGACGGCGACAATATCAAGAACCGCACGATTTCCGTTTCACTCGGGTATCGAATTTTTTGAGGGTGTTTCGGGCGGTTGGCAACTGGAGATGGAATAAGTGAATGAAATGCAATCGTGAAAATGCTGAAATGCTATATTTTTTGGTTTCTTAGCCTGAAGTTTTTTGATTTGTACTCTTTTCAAAGCTAATGTTATAAGGTTATCCGTCTCTGGATAAATGCATTGCTGCGTCCTTTCTTTTGCCAGAAGTTGAGGGGGAAGTATGGCTATTGGCTTATTTCTCTTCGGAATTTCAACTATTTTCCGCAATTATTTATAAAATAATTTGGTTTATAAAATAAACTTGTTTATGTTTGTGGTGAATTTTGATTACAATCATTCGAATTTCATTTCAGTTTATCAAAAACCAAATGTATGAAACTTATAGGAGCAACGCTGATTGGCATGATGTTTTCGCTTGCGACACTGGCACAAAGCGTAAAAATTAACGGAAAAATCACTAACGAAAAGGGACAACCGCTGGCTTCAGTCAATGTTTTCATCGAGGGAAGCATCGACGGTGCCACCAGCGAAGAAAATGGAAGCTTTGCGTTTGAAACTTCTGTTTCGGGCGAGGTGAAACTTGTGGCTACAGCCATCGGGTACAAGAAATTGATATGGCAAAAACCGGCAAAAGAATTGCAAAACGTGATTCTGAAAATGTCTCCCGACTTGACCA
>MKRS01000840.1 GCA_001897035.1 Bacteroidales bacterium 45-6 | reverse complement strand
TTTGGCGACGCTGTATATCCACGTGCGAAACTCGCGGATTTCGTAGTTGGCGATTTTGGGGAGCAATTCCTCAAAAATATCCATCACGGCATCCTGCGCACGCCCGGCGTCTTGAAGGTATTTCAGGCTCAATCCGTAAATCAACGGGATGTAGTGATTGTAAAGCTGCCCGAAATATTCGCTGTTGCCGGTTTTTTTGAAACGAAGCAATAGTTCTTCGTCGCTTTCGGTCGTATCTCTCAAGGTCAATATTTTCTTTCCTGCAAAACTATATATTTTTGGCGTAGAAGCAAAGAAATGGGGTGGGTACATGAAAAAAAATATTGATTGTTTCTTTATCAACAATCAATATTTATCCAATTAATTACACTAGTAACAAGATATGGCCGAAAAATGATTTTGCATGAAACGCGGATTTCATCCAATCAAAATACACGAGTTTGCGTTGCGGGATGCTTCAATAAATGATCCATTATTACTTTTGATTCCATTAGAAAACCTGATGCAAAAATAAGTATTCTCTGTTGGCGGGAGGTTGCTCTCCTGTTAAATGAATATGAACTTTTTTCGCCCGGGAATTATTATTCGTAAATCATTTAATGCTTTTTCAGTTCCAGCAATTCGGCTCTGGTCTGATAATTGGCTATTGCTTTGTCTTTTTGCGCCTGATCCAATTTGAATTTGGCAGAAAGGCTGTAATTGTAGTCTTTCGTGGCAATAGCCTCAAATTGTTGCACTTTGCGCACTGGCGAAAGCACCGTCAGCGTGTTTTTTTCGTAGTAGCCCAGGTTCTGGTATGTCGCCACAAAGGTGCGGGGCTTGTATTCGTAAGAGAACACATTTTTTCCGTAGAAATGCGACGGGTAAGAAAAATGCAATAATCCGAAAACGGTTGGCATCAGGTCGATTTGCGACATCAGCGTGTTTATTCTGCCGGGATGGATGAACCCTGGAGCGTAGATCATCCCAGGGATGTGATATTTGTCCAGTGGGATTTCCGTTTTCCCGGCGCTTGAAGCGCAGTGGTCGGCTGTGATGATGAAGACGGTGTTGGCGAACCAGGGTTGTTTCCTGGCCGATTCGAGAAACTTGCCAATGGCGTAGTCGGTGTATTTCACCCCGCCTTCCCTCGATTTTATTTTTCCGGAGATGTCAATTTTTCCCTCTGGGTAGGTGAAGGGGCGGTGATTGCTAACGGTCATGATGTGTCCAAAAAATGGTTTCCCTTTTTGCGCATCATCCGAAAACACCCGTATCGCTTTGGCGAATATGTCCTCGTCGCAAGCACCCCAGACATTGGCGAAAGAGACTTCCCCCTTTTTGAATCTATTCCGGTCGATCACTTGGTAGCCGTTGCCCGAAAAGAAAGTTTCCATGTTGTCGAAGTAGCCATACCCTCCGTAGAGAAATTGTACTTGGTAGCCTTTGTCCTTCAATACTTTCCCTGTGGAGAACAAGTTGCCGTTGTTGGGTTGCTTGATGACGCTTTCGCCTGCACTGGGAGGAAGGCACAGTGTCACCGCCTCCAGACCCCGCACGGTGCGGTTGCCGACAGCAAACAGGTTGTCGAAAGATAGGCTCTGCTCCATCAGTTTATCCAAGTTAGGGGTGATGTTCTGCTCGTTTCCGTACCTTGTCAGGAACGATCCGCTGAGGCTCTCCACGGTGATGAGGACAATATTCTTGTGAACCTCGGGCAAGGAATCCTTGATCTCCTGCAGGTTGTTCTTTCCTTGGCTGTTGTACTGGGCGTTGATGAGCGATATGGCCGTCTTGGTAGGCAAGGTTGCGTAAAAATCGGCGTATTTCAGTTCGCTGGTTTGGAATGCCGTGTAGAATTTATAAGTTCCATTGGCCTGAAGCTCATTGGCGAAGGTGTTGGCGGAGTCTTGGAAGCGTAGATTGAAGCGTAGAATAAAGATAGATGCCGCAGCCATTAAGGCATAAGCAAAAGAATAGGCGGCCTTTTTCCTTACCGAAGGATTCTGACGGAATTCATGGAACAAGGGGCGGATCATAAAGAAAGTGATGATCGCCGCCACCAACGCCAATCCCGAAAACAGCGGGATGATGGGGTAGGACTCCAGTATGTCGCCGATCACTTCGTTGGTATAGACGAGGTAGTCAACGGCGATAAAATTGTAGCGCACCCCGAACTCATTCCAGAAATAGAATTCGCCGACAGCATTGATTAGCAAAACCGACACGAACAAGAAGGTTATCAGGATGTAGATCGTCCGGCTCCATGCCTCGCGAACTGCTGGGATGAAGAGCCGGAGGCTGAAACTAAGCAATTTGTAGAAGATGACGGCTTTGGCGATTTTCGGTACGGCGCTTCCGTATTCGTCGAAAATGGTGTTGAAAAAAGCGACATAGATGAATGCCGAAAGCAGTACTCCCTCGATGAGATAGCCCCACGGCCTTTGGTATTTTCCCTTGGAGAGAAATACGAAAAATAACCAATAGATGAAGTAACCGACCACCGCGATGCAAAGGTCGTTCACCGCACCCAGCACAAAGATGCTGATCCATTCTCCGGCAGTGAATCCCACCTGCGTTTGAGGATTCAATAACAAGGCGATCCGGGTCAGGAAGCCGATGGCAAGGGATATGCAAATTAGGTTCGAGAACGATCGCAGGTAGGCTTTCGTTGAATTTTTGGGGCTGTATTCTCTCAATCTCATGGCGCAATCTATTTAGGGCGCAAATATATTATCTTTTCCGATCTGCCTGATCGATTTTCGAAAAACTAACATTTCCCGAGTTGGCAATATACCGCAAACATGGTATTTCCCTTGTTTCTCAATCGGCGTAACTTTGTTGGGTCACAAAAAAACAAATAGCTATGATTGCAGCTCCTTCTATTTTCCGAAGCTTTTTTAGCTCCCCTGCAAGTGTAAGCGGGAACGAAACTGCCTCTTTGTCAACAGCAAGTGGCTTGAATCCCGAAATCAGCATCAAGGGCTTGAACGTAAGCATTGGTAAAAACCATATACTCAAAAATATCAACCTCGAAATCCCCAACAACAAGATTACCTGCATCATCGGCCCTTCGGGTTGTGGCAAGTCCACCTTGCTGAAAACCATCAATCGCCTGATCGACGACAACGAGCATGTGAAGGTGGAGGGTGAAATCAACATCGGGGGCGAAAATATCTACGGCAAAAAGGTGGAAGTGACTCACATCCGCAAGAAGATGGGGTTGCTTTCCCAACGGCCTACGCCGCTCCCCATGTCGATATTCGACAACGTGGCCTACGGATGCCGGATACACGGTGTCAGAAAGAAAAAGGAGCTTGCGCAAATCGTGGAGGCTAACCTTCAGGCCGCAGGCTTGTGGGAAGAAGTCAAGGATCGCCTCCATTCTCCGGCGGCAAGCCTCTCCATCGGGCAGCAGCAACGCCTTTGCTTGGCACGGGGATTGGCCGTGAAGCCTCATTTTATCTTGGGCGATGAGTCCACATCGGCTTTGGATCCTATTTCGAGCCGTCACATCGAGGACATGTTTGTGAAGCTGAAAGAGCAATATGGCGTCGTCTTGGTGACTCACACCTTGCGTCAAGCATTGAGAATTGCCGACTATGTGATTTTTATCTATTTGGGTGAGATCATCGAGGCTGGACCTGCCAAGGAACTGTTCCACAACCCCAAGCACGAATTGACCAAGGAATACTTGTCGGGGGTGTTTAGCTGACCAAAAGCACTCCGTACCCAATAATCCCTTGCGTTGCAACTTACTTGTCATTATTATATTCCGTTATGTATAAATTGCCGGACACATTAGAGGCGGACATACAGCAGTTTGCCTCCTTAGCCAAAGACTACCAGGAAAAAAAGATTGAAGCCACCCAATTCAAGGCATTCCGTGTGCCGATGGGCATCTACGAACAACGTCAGGACGAGG
>MKRS01000839.1 GCA_001897035.1 Bacteroidales bacterium 45-6 | reverse complement strand
CTTTCTCATAGGTTGTTCTCCCATTATTTTGAACCTTTTTCCCCAAATATACGCCTTTAGGTAATGCGTTCCAATGAATAGCTTCTCCTTTTGAAACGTTTTGCAACAAATCACCTGTGAGCGAATAGACCTGAGTGGATACTATCTCTGCAACGAACGCAGATTCTGCGTTGATGCCTGATGTAGCTTGCTTGTATGCCACTACTTCGTCCCACCATATCCGATGGGATTCTCCATCCGGAATCGGATTTAGGGTATAATCTTCAAAATGAGGGGCTACCAGAAGCGTTGTGATGTTTCCCGTTCCGGCAGGAATGGCAAATGTTAGTTTTTGCCACAGGCCGGGAGTTGTGTAGTTGGCCGTTACAAAATAGCTCTGCGTTCCATCTTGTAGCTCAAGCCTCACGGTTCCGGTGATTCTTTTGAACACCATCACGGAAATGGCATCGTAGGTGTTCACTTCAATATTTAATCCAGAAAGCCCAGCTCCGGTATAGGAGGCATCGCCGTTGTTTATCCAGACGGTCATCGATTTGTCTGTGCTGTTGACGGCATCTTTCGACGGATTGTCCCAAATATCCACTGAACCTGCTGAACCCGCTGTCCACCATCCTGTACCTGTGTTTTCACCGTTGCTGATGACCAATGTTTGCGCATTTGCAGCGTGAAAGCAAAAGATTGCTATCGAAATTAAGAATAACTTTTTCATATATTTTTGTTTTTAAATGGTTAACTATTGTGCTTGTCCCGAATTTACGTCGGCCCTAAGGTTCATTTATCGGATTTGAGGGTGATCCCCGATATTCTAACTTCTCCTTCGGAAGAAAAGATGCTCCAGGGATTGTATTGCATGTTGTAAATGCGGTTGGTGAAAGCATATTTTCCATTGATGTAAACGACGCATACCGATTGCTCGTTGATGACTGTGATTGCGTACGATCCGTCTGAAGAAGGAGTGAACCCGTTATAATTGATGTTCTCTCGGCTCACGCTTCCGGTAGTGGTGTCAATGGTCACTTTGTCAAACTTTAATGCGTTGTATTTGGCTTCGATATATACACTGTACTTTACCTTTTGGTCGCGCCCATCGGCAAAGGAGAAGCCAAACACTGCTTGGTTGTCTGCCGGAGCCTGAACCTGTATGGTGATCTTGTTGTTGGCCGCCAGCCTGCCGAAACGCACGGACGACCCTCCTTCCAGGGTGTAGCCTTGCGACACGTTCCCCGAAACAGTACCTGTCTTTGCGTGTTCGGTTATTGCCTTTGGGGTTGCAAATCTTGCGGCCACAGCATCGGGATAAGTCAAGCCCAGGGTGCCGTCGCTGTTCTGCACCAGCTTGTGTGCCACCAGATTGCCGCCCCAATCGCCTGTTCCCGTGTTGCTCTTGCCCGAACGGGAGAAGCACCATCCGTAGAGGAAACGTTGGGTTGAGGTGCCGCTTGTTTTGCCTGCGTAAAAGGCTGTTCCGTCTAATTTTCCTTCGTTTGGTGGGAAATTTTGATCGGTGCGGGATTGTAGTTCGGCCAAGGTGGGAGCATAGAAATATTGTACCTGGCGGGTTATGTCCTTGTCAGAATAGACCATATACCAGTAGTTTCCCATCTTGAACACATCGGGACATTCGTAGAACCGCCCCCAGATGTTTTTGAAGAAAGGATCGGTGACTGCCCAGTTATGCAAATCCGATGACACAAATTGGGCAATGACAGCCGTACCTCCTTGCGTAGTGGCGACTAACATTTTATATTTGCCCGTATTCTCATCCAAAAACACATACGGATCGCGGAAATCATTCGAAGAATAACCACCCGGGGCATCCAGCCTGAAGGAACGGTCTTTCGTCCAGGTCTTGAAGTCGCTGGATGTGGCCAGGAGGATAGCTTCTTTGGCCTGAGTGGCGGTCGCATTGTCTTTGTGACCGGTGTAGAAAGTGTAATACAGGCCATCCTTGAGGATGGTGCTTCCCGTGCCTATGGCAGGATCTTGCTCGGCGACTGTTCCGCAGGGAATGGCTTCCCCATAAGACAGGTAAGAGGCGGCGTCAGTGGTTTTCACGCAATGTATTGGATGGTAAGTGGTGGCACCATCTCGCCATCCTGCAAATACATCACGAAGTGCGAGCCGCTTTGGCTGTCGTAAAAAGGCATGGGATCGCCCACATAGCCTACTGCCGGCTTGTAGTAGATGTCGTAGCTATTGGGTTCGGTGGCACTAACCAGCGTGGTGGTTGTATCATTCAGTATCTTGTAGGATTCCTCTGCGATGTCGCTACTGCATGAAGCGATCGAGGCCGATATGCTTAATATAAATAATCCGCTAATAACCATATTTTTCATAGTAATTTCAGCTAATGTTTTTTTATAGGAGATAATTATTCGGCTAAGTATTCGATAGCATTTTGAGTCATCGTTGTCAGGTTGGAACGATAGGTTCCGGTGGTGGTTGTGCCGTTGCCATACCAATCGTATGCTCCCGATCCGATCACGATCACTTTTCCGCTACCGCTTCTTGATGGAAATTCTGCTATCACAATTGCGCCTGCTTCGTTGTCGGCATCTCCGTCACTGCGTCCCAGTGCTATCCCTCCGGTAGTGTTTTCCCAAGCTGCTTTCGTGCTGTATCCGCCCCAGTCGGATCCGATGTGCCACTGAGCAGTACTGTTGGTTACGGCATAACCGGTGTTGAACAAGTAGGCAACATAGTTTTTGTTGCTCGTGGTCTGCAAATTCTTGAATATCGGATGGTCGGTGTGTCCTTTGAATGAAATACCCCAAGGCGACGATGCGATTTCCGGGCTGCTTTCTGCACCTCCCCAGCAATTGTTGGGCGACTTGCCGTCGATGCTGATCCCGAGCGATGCAATATATCTTGAAGCAAAGCGTGTCAGCAAGAGATTTCCTCCGTTTTGATAATAAATTTTGAAGGCCGAAATAGCCTTTGTTGCATCAATCGGGAGACCGGTTGCATCCGAATATCCGTCCACGTGCCAGTGCCACCATACTGCCGAGTATTTTCCAAGTTGGACATTGCCGCTGGCCACATTTGCAAACGAAATGTATTCGGATCCCGAAATGTTCTGAAGCATCCATTCTGCTGCCGCTTTCTCTTCCGGGCTTTCAATCTGATCCACTGAGGCGGCTGTGCCGACAAAGGCGGTGTATTGAATGTTGGTTGGGACAACGGTCACTGTATATTCAGTTTTTGCGGAATTGTTGGTGACGGTGAATATGATTGGATTGGTGAAATCTATCACCGATCCGCTTTCCGGGCTTGCGGTGGCGCCATCCGTCGTGGTGTAAGTTGCGGTAAGTTTCGACACGTCGGTGGATTGCGGCACATACACGGTGATGGCCTTTGTGGTCTCGTTTATGCTCCCTATGTATGAGCCATTAATGGTGAAGCTCTTGATTTTGGCTTCGTCCACTTTCACGATAACGGTATATTTTTGGTAAACATTTCCGTTGGAGATCGTTATGGCAATAGGTAAACTGAAGTTGGCAGCCTTCCCGCTTGCTAAATCGGCTTTAGCCCCTTCGGTCAAAGCATATTGGGGTGTCATGGCTGTGATGTCTGCGCTTTCGGGAACATTCACAGTTATCGTTTGGGCCGTTTGGTCTATCGTTCCGCTATGCCCATTCAGGCTGAAGGAGATGATTTGTACATCAGCCTTCAGGTTCAAGTTTGAAGGATTGCTTTCATCGCAACTTCCAAGAGCGAAAGTCGTCAAAACCAGGAATAGAATCTGGAAAATATATTGAATTTTCATTGTCGTCCGTTTTAAAGGTTACCATCCGTTGTTTTGCTTGCACAAGTTGCCGCTTGCTGTAATTTGCTGATAAGGAATGGGCAAGTATTCGTTTTTACCCTTCGTGAAGAGTGCATCCTTGTAATATGTCCTTTGCGTTTCTTCCG
>MKRS01000838.1 GCA_001897035.1 Bacteroidales bacterium 45-6 | reverse complement strand
TTATTTTATTTGTTTTATTTTGAGTCGTTTGTTGCCGATGAACATGTCAAACTTCCTGTTGCCTGTCTGTATGTCAAGTTTTGCCGCTTTCCGGATGGATGTTGTTGTGGATCGGGTCGCGGAACTTTTCGTGATGGTTCCGTTGATGTATCCCAATGCAATGCTCAACATGTATTCCCCAGTGTCACCCAGCGGTTTCAGTACACGGGCATATCCGCTTGGGTCGTAGTAATCGTCGGCAAGGTAGTCTGGTGCAAAGCCGTTGGTGTAGTCCGATTTCCCTTCCGAGTTATATATCTTGGTGATAATCGGTTGCATACCCCATTTGTTGGTCTTGCTTGTTTCGTCGTATATGGAGATTGACCCCACGTTTTTCCCATAGGTGGTGTCTCCAATCAAGGTGATATTCATATATGGTTTCAACCCGTTGATGATAAGTTCGCTGGCTGAAGCTGTGTACTTTCCGGTGAGGATGTAGATGTGGTTCAGCTTGTCGCCCAGATTTGGTATCTGCACTTTTGGCGCACTTTTGGGCTTTTCGGGGGTGAAGCTGTTCAAGAAGTAGTCGTTAAGCACGTCGCTTCCGTATTGACCAACCAAATAGTTTGTCACAGCAGTATTGTATTGATTTTTGGCAAACAACAGGCTCGATGTCCTCGATTTCACCAAGCCGCTTGCCAGTATTTGTGCAGCGGAAATCGCTCCCCCGCTGTTGTATCTCAGGTCGAGCACCAAGTTGCTGACATTGTTGTTGTAAAATTCGTTTAATGCGTTTACTAAGTCTTTGTTGTATGTTTCGGTGGAGTCGCCCGGGTCATTCGCAAAGAAATTATAGGCGAGGTATCCAGTGTTTCCTCCGGAGGTGGCGATCGTTTTGTAGAGATATACAGGGTTTTCAGCATACTTCGAACTTGGCGACACAGTGATTGTTGCGGGCGAAGAGAGCTTGAAGTTTCCAAGATTCTTGGAGACGGTGAACTTGTAGGACGAACTGCCGGATAGTATCGTTTTGTAGTTTGTTCCTGTAATGGCTTGCCCGTTCACACTGGTGATGAAATCCCCTCTCTCAATGCCTTTGCTGTATGCGTCCGTTCCTTTTCGGGGATAGAGCACTTCGATTACCAGGCTGTCCATCTTGGCGCTTTTCCACCAAAATGTATATTCGAAGCCGATTTCTTGCGCTTCCACACCGTTGAGGGAATTCAGCAGGTCAACATAGTTCTCCTGGATCCAGGAAAATCGGTCTTCCTTTTTGTAGAGGAGCGAATTGAAGAATGTGGCTGGCGTGCTTTTATAATCGGGATTTGCGGTTATCTGGTCGGTCCACAAATAATAAGTTTTCATGTTGTCGTATATCCACTGGTCTATTTCCTTGTTCGAGTTAGAAGTGTTTCCGCTATCCGGATTGTCGTTATTGTTGTCGTTGTTGTCGTGACATGCTGTAAGGCAAAGGATGAATAAGGCTACAAATATCCCCCAAATGTTGGTCTTTTTCATAAATCTGTAAAATTTAGTGGTCGCAAATTTGATTTTGCTGGTTAAATGCAAAAGTATGTATTAAAATCGTTATTACAAAATCAATTCGCCTTTGCCTTGGCGTATAATCTCGTATTCGTTGTTGGTGCAATCCACGATGGTCGATCCCTCAATCCCGCCGTATCCTCCATCGATCACCACATCCACGCTGTTCTCGTATTTTTCGTGTATGAGCTCCGGGTCGGTGGAATATTCCAGCACTTCGTCGTCGTCTTTCACGGAGGTGGTCATCACCGGATTGCCGAGTTGCTTCACCAATTCGCGGATGATGCTGTTGTCCGGCACGCGGATACCCACCGTTTTCCTGTTTTTATAAATCTTGGGCAATTGGGAGGTCGTGTCCAAAATGAAAGTGAACGGTCCCGGCAGGTTTTTCTTCATCACTTTAAAAGTCTGGTTGTCCACTCTGGCATATTCGCTGATGTTGCTCAAGTCGTAGCAAATAATAGACAAATTGCTCTTGTTTGGATTGATTCCTTTCAGTTGGCAAATTTTTTCCACTGCCCTCACATTGAGTGCATCGCAGCCGATCGCATATACGGTGTCGGTGGGGTAAATGACCAATCCGCCGTTTTGCAGGACTTCCACAATCCGGCTTATTTCTCGCTGGTTGGGATTTTCGGGATAAATTTTCACTAACATACAATTGGTTGATTGCTCGTTTATTGGAGTTCAAATGTAGGAATATTATTTGAGACAACACCCTTGAAAACAAGAAAGATGCTGTCGTTACACGCAGCATCTTTCTCATTTGGCTTTTGGGAAAGTCTATTTTATGCGTTCTTGTTGATGAATTCATCCACTATGGCGCTTGTGAGCCCTGTCGTGGAAAATCCTCCGTCGTGAAACAGGTTCTGCATGGTCACTTTGCGGGTGAGGTCTGAAAACATCACGATACAATAGTCTGCGCATTCGTCCGCATTGGCATTTCCAAGGGGAGACATCTTGTCAGCGAACGACAGGAAAGATTGCATTCCACCGATGCCGCTTCCTGCCGTTGTGGGGGTTGGCGACTGGGAAATGGTGTTCACGCGCACGTTCTTGTCGCGGCCATATACATAGCCAAACCCGCGGGCGATGGATTCGAGTGTCGATTTTGCATCAGCCATGTCGTTGTATCCGGCAAAAATGCGTTGCGCAGCAATATGTGTCAGGGCCAAAATGGAACCACCCTCTGCGATAGCATCTAATTTTTTTGCCACTTGCATCATCTTGTGAAACGAAACGGCAGAAATATCCAATGTCTTTGCATAGAAATTGTAATCCAGGTCATCGTATTCGCGGCCCTTGCGCACATTGGGCGACATCCCTATGGAATGGAGGACAAAATCGATTTTTCCACCCAATACTTCTTGGGATTTAACGAAAACTTGTTCCAAGTCTTCTACTACTGTGGCGTCGGCAGCGATCACCTCGCAATTCAATTGCTTGGCCAACTCTCCGGTTTGCCCCATTCTCATGGCCATTGCTGTGTTTGAAAGTGTGATAGTGGCTCCTTCTTCAACAGCTTTCACGGCTACTTTCCAAGCGATGGATTGTTCGTTCAAAGCGCCGAAGATGACTCCTCTTTTTCCTTTCAATAAATTGTATCCCATAATGTTGTATATATATTAATTAGGTTATAGTATCCGTTTCAAAACGTGATTGGTGGTTTTTTTTAGTTTCGGCACAAAAGTACAAAAAATGTGCAGTAAAATTATACGGCTCGGATAAAAATATGAGCATAGCTCTCTTTGTCAACAATTTTTCAGGTATTTTGCTTTTTTTATAGAAAAGGAAGAGGCTGCTTTGGATCTGCGATCTCTTCCTTTTCTATCCAGTTAAATTATAGGGTATGGCTTGCTTTCGTATTTCTGCCGATCAGTTTGTTGATCGCACGCAACGGATGCTGAACGCGTTTTCTTGTGTTGACGACAAGAGTTGAGTAGTCCAGACATCGGATCCAATTTGGAAATAGGAAGTTCCTCCCGACACTAAATATAGTCCGCTTCCCGATGTGATGGTGTTGCTGTTGTAATAGCCTCCGCCGAAAGGAAAGAAAAGATAATTGCTTCTACTACTCCCTGGGTCGGTTTGCGTGCCCAGGAACATTCCCGGGTTTGTGCCGCTGTTTCCACTGTCATAGTGGCTTGCCGGGTATCTGAGGGGCGTATAACCCGTGGAGGCCGATGCGCTTGTCGCTGATATAACCGCGTTTAGCTCGCTGGTTGTGGGTAAGCGCCAGGTGTTTTCCGGGAGAACTTTGGAGCAAGGGTCGCCCGGGCCGCCGTTGTTCGCTGTTGTTGGGTGCGCATGATGCAGGCGCTGCTGGAGCACAGCTTCGAGGAGGGGCTGGTGGAGGATGCGGTGGTGGCGGGGGACAAGAAGCCGTTGAACGCCGCCGGCGCGCTGGTGCGCGGGATGGCATTTGGG
>MKRS01000837.1 GCA_001897035.1 Bacteroidales bacterium 45-6 | reverse complement strand
TGGAAATCGCTTCCTGCGCCGAATGCGACAATGCGCGGCCCGCTATTCACGACAGTGCTTCCTGCCACGCTTTTGCCATCCACCACGGTAGCCCAGCCCGCAGGAACAACATCCTGCTGCTGCATCTGAAGGTTGGGATGCCATTTCAATGTCGTGTCGCATACATCGTCGAGGGTGTATTGCTTTACGAAATTCCAAATTTCGTTGCTCGAATTGAACGCATCTGAAATGGGGTATTCGTGCCCCTTGCCATCCATAGCATAATATATGTACTGGAAGCTATTATTTGCCGCCGAATATACGCTTTTCGTGTAAACACCTGGCTTGGTAGTAACCACCGGAACAGGGTTGCAACCATTGCGCATCACCCAGTTGTCAACCACGATAAACATGGAGTCCACCTTGACGAATCCGTCGGCTTTTCCATGAATGTGAATGAATGGAACAGGTCGCCTGCCCGTGTAATAACGGTGGTATTCGTTCAGGGGATAGCCTGCTACTGACCCGAACGCCGCAAACACATCGGTTGCAACGTTGGCCGCATGATACGATTCCATCCCGCCAATGGAAAACCCGGACAAGTAAACGCGCGACTTGTTTATATTGTACTTGTCGTGCATCGTATTGATGATGGCTTTGAAAAAAGTAATATCGTCATCCGTCGCCCCGCTCACATCCCAGCCTGTGTTTCCGCCGCCTCCGAGGATGGCCTGAGGCAAACCGTCGGGATAAACGACTATAAACCGGGCTGTGTCCGCTATTGATTCAAATCTTGCACCTTGCTGCTGCCCGGCTCCATTGCCCCAACGGCCATGGAGGGAGATCATCAACGGCCTGTTAGACTCGATATTGGCCGGCACATGAACGATCATCGTCCGTGCGACTCCGGCAACATTCAGAGTCATTGTCCCATCAAAAACGGGGTTTGCGGCATAGATGCGCGACATGCTTAGCCATAAGGCAGACACGAGGATAGATCTTTTTAGAATGCTATTTGTATATTTTCTCATTTCGTTCGATGAATATAAATGTATCTTTTTAGTTACGAAACATGGATATTAGTTGAAACTTACCCAATCTATTTCCACCGGATGATTCCCGGCATTAGTCAGCAGGAGGTTTTGAACACCGGATTCCATTCCCGATACTTTGATACGGGCAGTTGTCCATTGAGACGAAGCTGGAATTTTTATTTTTCCCGCCATTTTTCCATTCTGGCTAATGGCAATGTCCGTTCCTTTGGACGACAGGTATTTTATTTCCATCCATTTTATATTTCCGTCCGAAAAATCAACGCCGTTGTACTCGATCCAGGCATTTTTTTCGGTGAATACCGTTTTCCATCCATCGAAATAATTGAGCGTGTCGTTGTAAGCGATGCTTGCTCCCCGGCTGCTGATGCGGCTATACCGATCCAACTGGATTTTGTCCGTAGCCTTCGTCAGACCAACACCTCGGAAAGTTGGTCTTACCTTTTGGATAGTGCCATCTGCGTTGAAAAACAGGCTGTCGATGCGCACCGAACGATTCTTATCGAACTTGGGCGACCAGTCGTTCTGGTGATAGAACAAATACCATTGCCCCTTGAAATTCACGATCGATTGGTGGTTTGTCCAGCAACCGTTGGGTGCTTCATCCATTATCACACCGGCAAACTTAAACGGCCCCAAAGGATTATCGGAAATAGCATATTCGAGACGCTCGATGGTTTTGTCCACGTGCGGATAGGTCAGGTAATAGATTCCGTTGCGCTCAAACAGGAAAGGCCCTTCTTTCAATCCGGTGGAAGGCAACCCTTTCATTTCCTGAGGTTCGGACGCCAGTTCCAACATGTTGTCTTTCAGCTTTGCAATCGAAATCCTGCCCATTGCCCAAATAAGATAAGCTTGCCCGTCCTTGTCGATAAAAACATTCGGGTCAATTCCCAAGACACCATTGATTGGCTCGTTTTGAGGGACATAAGGCCCTTCGGGTCTGTCGGCAATAGCCACTCCGATACCGAAACCCCGCCTCCCGTTCGAATCCACCTGCTTGGTATTGGCCGGAAAATAGAAATAATACTTCCCGCCGCGCTCCACACAATCGGGCGCCCACATGCTGTAGGAAGTGGAATCCACCCATTGCACGCCGCTTTGGCTTACAATCACTCCATGATCGGTCCAATCCGTAAGGTTTTCGGACGAAAACACATAGTAGTCGGCCATACAAAACCAATCATTGCGCAGGTTTTTCCCTTCCGGCGAAGGAATATCGTGCGAAGGAAAAAGATATACTTTCCCGTTGAAGACCCTTGCCGTGGGATCAGCCGTGAACTGGTTGTGTATAATCGGGTTTTGCCCTTTCATCCAAAGGGACAAAGCTATGAAAAATATCAGCAACTTATTTCGGGATGTGTTCATCATTATTTGTCGCCTGAGATTTTATCACTTATGTGGAAATAATCGAAATCGGCATATCCGCCCGGATTTTTGGACGCATAGTTGTACAACCCGAGGCGATAGCCCATGAAATGCTCCATCAGTGTATATTCCATCTTGAGAGATCCGCCTATGGAGTTCCATTTTTTACCGTCGAGGCTGTAAAAGAAATTAGCCACGTCTATTTTGTTGCGGAAATCACATTCGATTTTCAGATAGATTTTGTTCTGAGCCAACGGAATGCTTTGCAATTCAGTCGGTGTGTCAGTCTTGTTGCTCACCATGTAAATATACTTTGATTTGCCAACCACCTTCACTCCCACCAGCCCAAATTTGCGCTGCAAGGCACACAATCCGGCATAGTCGCCGTCCTTCAATTTGGACACATCCAGCAAGGTGCTTCCGGAACAAACAGGGCCGAAAGTGCGCTGCGTGAGCGTGTTGCGCGATTTGAGGAACAAGCTATCAGTGCGGCCAGTCTTGAGACGCAGATAGCCTGGACGTTCCGTTACTGACCAAAGCTGGTTGTCCGGATTGTGGTTCCATTGCCAAACCAACGGCAAAGCCGGTTCGCCTTTCTTGCGGGAGAATTCATCGTTGTTGACAATGCCCGGAATCAAGCTCTTGTTGGCAGGCAAGTCCAGTGTTTCAGGCACTTTTCCGTTCACGCCAAGCACCGGCCAGCCATCCTCCCATTTCACAGGCACAAGGTAGGGAATACGCCCCACCGAACCATAATCGCGGAAAAGATACGAATACCAGCGGCCGTCGGGTGTGTCGATAAGTCCGCCTTGGGCCACACCCAGATCTTTCAAGCCAACACGACCTTCGTAGGGCCCGTCGATTTTATCGGCACGGTGAATGACCTCAGTGCGCATGGAACCTATTCCCCTCGGCCAAGTGATGTTGAAGAGGTAATATTTGCCGTTCACCTTGAACATTTGCGAACCTTCAGCCCCCAAACCCGGTTGCCCCGAAGGAGCGGTGGCATCTTCAATCAGCACCCGGTCGGTTTCCTTCTTGGTATCCGTAAGATCGGCATTCATCTCCACGATATGAAGTTTGTGATTTCCATAAATGAGGTAATTGCGGCCATCGTCATCGAAAAACAAGCTGCAATCGTGATACGAGGGCCTGAATGACACCGTTTTCCAAGGCCCTTTCTCAATGTCTTTTGTAGTGAAGATGTACGTTTTACCTGTCGTCTGCGAGAAGGTACTCACATAAAAAAGACCGTTGTGAAAGCGAATCGTGCTTGCCCAAGATCCTTTCCCATAGTTGCTTTTGCCGTTGATGAGGCTCAATTCGTCCATGTCTCCCAAGGTTTGGTAGGCGTAATTCACTATCGTCCAGTTGACCAAGTCAGTGGATTTCATGATGGGAACGCCCGGATTCATGTGCATGGTGGTGCTGCTCATGTAGTACGCATTGCCAACGCGAATCATTGACATGTCCGGCACGTCGGCAAAAATAAGAGGATTGCGGGCTTTCGGATTTTGAGCAAAAAGCGCAGCGGACAACATCATTATCCAACT
>MKRS01000836.1 GCA_001897035.1 Bacteroidales bacterium 45-6 | reverse complement strand
AGATCGGCTTGCCTTTCCAAGAGCATATTTCCGGTTGCATCCGAAAGTACAACTGTTGCATTTTGATATTCGGAGGTTGTGTACAGGACGATTTTGACAACACCATCGGTTAGCTCGAGGTTCAGAATGGCATTTTTATTGGCATTCTTCACATAACCGACCTCGCTGTAAGGCATAAAGTATTGCTCCCACGATTTGGTTTCATAAGGTTGCAACCACGAAAAATCGGGCTGGTTGTCGGTGAAAACACCCGTCATCAGTTCGATATATGGTCCATCTTCGTCTGTCAGATTGCGGTCCCATGCCTGTCCAAAGTCGCTATTTCCCCAGGTCCACTGCTTTTTGCCTGGTGACACGTGGTGGTTTGCCACGTGAAGCAAACCGCCTTTTTTATCGGTTTCGTATCCTCCCACAAAATCGTATTTCGATTTTATCGCCATATAGGAGGTCGGTACCGGGATGTTTTTGTATTTCGAAATATCCACTCCCGCCGAATAATCTTGCTTGTAATAGATGCCGTGTGCAATGGGAAAATCGGAGACATCCCGCTTGCCGTGGTCAAAGACGGCGTGCACATCGGGCGGAAACACCGAATGATAGAAATCGTGTACCACCACAGCCGGATTTGCCCACCACAGGAATGTCTGCGGGAAGGTGGTTCGGTTGTACAATCGTACTTTTATTTCCAAAAAAGCCTTGTCGGGATACAAGGTGAATCCTTGCTGCCCTTTGGTGCGGAACATCCGCTCCACCTCGTTGCACCAAACGGTGAAACTCCCGTCGGCGTTTTCTTCAATCAAGGAATCGGTGGGCAGGAAAGTGGAAGGACGATGGTGCTGGGGCCAATTAAATTCAATACCGCCCGAAATCCACGGCCCGGTAAGCCCCACCAATGCCGGTTTCACCACTTGGTTGTAGTACACAAAATGGCGTTGTTTTATTTTGTCGTAAGCCATCTGAACCCTTCCGCCTAATTCGGGAAGAATCATAATTTTGAGGTAATAATTCTCAATGAAAATGGCTTGGTATTTTTTTTCTGATTTGACGTCTGAAATCTTTTCCACCACCGGATAAGGATACACCGAACCGCTACTTCCCTGATAAACACGTTTTTCCAGAAAGATAGGATTTTTTTCTTCAACACCAATTTCATAAGTTGGCAGCACAATTTCTTCTCGCCAAGCCTTGACGGTTTTTGTATTTACGGTACTCTTAACCAGATATTTTGTTATTTCTTCCATAATTACTATTCACTATTTAGTCAATTCTTCTTCCAATTCTTCCAATGTTTTTCCTTTGGTTTCAGGCACTTTTTTCAACACAAACATGCCTCCAGCCAAACAAATCAAGCCATACACCCAGAATGTTCCGGCAGCACCTAAGCCCGCATTGAGCAACGGGAAAGTATAAGTAAGTATAAAGCATGCCGTCCACAAGGCAAAAGTGGCGACGGACATAGCAATGCCCCGGATGCGGTTCGGGTAAATTTCAGAAATCACAATCCACATCACCGGAGCGAGTGTCATAGCGTAACAGGCAATAGCAAGGACCACGATAATGAGGAGGGAAATACCGGAAATATGGAAAAAATAGGCCGCTCCCATTAAGGCATAAATAAATGTGAGGCCGAATGCGCCAAGCAAGAGCAATGCCTTCCGTCCCCACTTATCAACAAAATACATGGCAATAATGGTAAAAATCACATTGGTGACTCCCGTGATGACGATATTGAGCAATACATCCGAAACGCCGTATCCGGCAGACATAAATATTTCCTGCGCATAATTGAAAATCACGTTTATGCCACACCATTGCTGGAAAACAGCCAGCACCACGCCGATGACGAGCACCTTTCGCAACGACGGACTAAACAAGTGCTTGAAACTACCTTTTTCGCCTGAATCCCCCGAGGTGCAGATGTTTTTCAATTCGACCGCCGCTCCCTTTTCGCCAACCAACCGAACGAGGATTTTCAAAGCTTTGTCGCGCCTGCCGGTCACGGCAAGCCACCTCGGGCTTTCCGGCAACACGAATCCCAATAGGAAAAAAGCCCCGGCAGGAATCGCCATCACGATAAACATGAGCCGCCATCCCATTTGCCCGTTCCACGACATGCGGATCATTTCGGCAGTTGCACCCACCGGCACAGGCTCGGCAATCTGCCAATTCACAATTTGAGCAGCCAAGATCCCCAACACCACCGTCAACTGATTGATAGCCACAAAACGTCCCCTGAGATTGGCCGGAGCTATTTCAGCGATATACATCGGAGAAAGGCTTGAAGCTATGCCGATGGCAAAGCCGCCCAACAGCCTGAAAACAGTGAACAACGTAAAAGTGGATGCAAATCCCGTCCCAATGGACGTGGACACAAAAAACAAGGCAGCAATAATCAGGATGGGCTTCCGTCCATACCTGTCGCTAAGTTTGCCCGAAGCCAATGCCCCGATCAGGCAGCCGATCAATGCGCTGCTCATGGCCCATCCCTGCATCGCAGGAGAATTGGCGATCTGGAAATATTGTTCGTAAAAGGGTTTTGCACCTCCTATCACCACCCAGTCGTAACCGAATAAAAGGCCTCCCATGGCGGAGATAAGCGAAATAAGAAATAATTGAATGTTCGAGTTTTTCATATATTAAGTATATTAAGGAATAAGAATGATTTGTTATCGCAAAAAATGTAAGCCGATAGCCAATAGCTTTTAGCCATTAACCTTTTCTAACAGCTATCTGCTAAAGGCTATGCTTTGCGTTTAAAAATGCGACAATTTATTTTTGTATTTACTTATAACAAATGCGCATTGAGTTAAACCATTAACAACACAAAGGAAGAATAAAAGCGATGAAAAAAAAATAGAGCAATCAATTTTAAACATGGACATTCTTACGGCGGAACCGCCACGCACAGGGATGACAAGAATCCTATTTTGAGGAGATGCCGATTTGCTGACTTTGCTGGTTGTCTCGCCGCTATTGTAAAGTTTTATGCTAAAAAAGAGAAGTCCCATCGGCTAAATGAAACCATTTATCTCATAGTCAATACTATATGCCACAAAAGAAACATTTACAGATCATTTTCCGGATACGATTTTACAAGCAATTGGAACGATTTTTACAACCTCCAAGCAATATAGGGAATACTTTTGCAGAATGAAGTAAACAATAAATCTATGTTTAACTATGAAAAATTATTTCTCTCTATTCTGGCGAACTACGCTTATAGCGGTTATGCTATCCATTATTCCGGACCTGACGTATGGACAAAACATTCCGGTTTCTGGCGTTGTCACTAACGAGTCGGACGGCGAAGCCTTGATCGGTGTGACAGTTATGGAAAAAGGTGGTGGTAGCAGCACCATTACCGATGTGGACGGAAAATTCGTAATCAAGCTAAAGTCCCCGAACGCTATCCTCGTTTTCTCGATGGTCGGGATGGTAACACAAGAAGTAAACGCCAACCCAAGTAAACCACTGATCGTAAAGATGAAAGATGATTCTTATAATTTATCTCAAGTGGTAGTGACAGGATACACAAGCCAGAAAAAGGCAGATCTGACCGGTGCCGTTTCTGTGGTGGATATGGCCGATGTTGCAAAACGGGGCGAAAACAATCCCATGAAAGCCTTGCAGGGAAAAGTACCGGGCATGAATGTCTCGGCCGATGGAAACCCAAGCGGAGCGGCCACCATACGCATCCGAGGAATCGGCACATTGAACGACAACGATCCTTTATACATCATCGACGGGATTCCCACTCAAAGCGGTATGCACGAGCTCAACGGCAACGACATCGAATCGATTCAGGTGTTGAAAGATGCGGCATCGGCCTCTATCTACGGATCAAGAGCAGCCAACGGGGTGATAATCATCACTACAAAAAAAGGAAAGAAAGGGGTGGTGAAAGTGAATTTTGATGCTTCGCTCTCCGTTTCCAATTACCAAAACAGGCTGAAAACCTT
>MKRS01000835.1 GCA_001897035.1 Bacteroidales bacterium 45-6 | reverse complement strand
TATTGATAACAATTCTCGCTTTCAGCTGGTTTTCAGAGATATTGAAGGCAAAGCCACGACGACTATCGCCGGTTCCGATCCATTCAACTCCGTGAATGAATCTTTTCTCGGACGCGAAACCAATGAAGAAATGATTTTTCAAAGCACACGCAACGGTTGGAATATGTATTATTATATGAAACCCAAACACAGCGGGATCACGGACGCACAAAATGGAAGTGGCGCCCTTACTGTTCCATTGCAAATGGTCGATTTGTATTTCACCAGAAATGGACTGCGCATAGAAGACGATCCGACTTATTATAACTATACCAATGAAGAAGAAAGTAAATTCACCGCGCGGCAAATGACAGGTGTCGATGCCTACAAGGATAAATATTCGGGATATACTTATTTTACGCCAACGGCTTCTTACCGGATCATGAACCAATTTTATAATCGTGAACCGCGTTTTTACGTAGCTTTCACCTTTCAAAACCGTCGCTGGGATTTCGATGAGGCTAAAACATACTATACCGATTTTTCACTGAACGGCAATTCAGGGCAGGCAAAAAACGGACACGACTATCCCAAATCAGGCGTCTTGGTGCGCAAAAAACTTTATAAATCCGGAAGCGTACCCTATAACATTTATATCCGATTGACCGAAATTTATTTGAATTATGCCGAATCCTGTGCGGAATTAGGTGAGTATAAGGAGGCTATTGATGCCATAAATCTAATCCGAGCACGTGCCGGTGTTGCGGAATATGGTTTGAATGGCGATGCGACATTAGGGGCGCGTGGAGAAACGAGGATACCTGTCACTTCAGACCAGGTGCTAAGCGTACTTCGTCGTGAAAGGCTGATAGAGCTGGCTTATGAAAATCATCATTACTTTGACGTCAGACGATGGAATGTGGCCGGAATGGCGCAAGGTGACGGTTGGATATATCCGACTTGGCATCACGGCGGAGAAGGCGGCGACATGCAAGGATTTGATGTTATGGTGGATATGTCATCGGGGGCGACTGGAAACACTATGTATTTCTATAGGAAAAAAACCTGGCAGACACGTATTTATACGGAACGTATGAATTTGTTCCCGATTCCTCAGGCAGAAATCAATGTGAACAAAGACATCGTTCAGAACACTGGTTGGGGAAGCTAAAATAAAAAAATGGGCAACACGGGAGGCTAAATTTGTTTTGGCCTCTCTGTCGCTTGTCCTTTCGCAAATCGGCAATGGAAAAATATCGTATGAAAAAAATATTATCATTAATTCTGTTTCTTATATTGTCCAAAAGTCTGTTTTCAATCACTGATGGACAAGCCTGTAAGATATCTGTTTCTGCATCGGCAAATAAATCGCTGTTTGTGAACAATGCTTCATTGTCAAATGATGCCGATGCTGTTGTCTGGATTGAAACAAATGTTCCCGCACAACGCTGGGTCTTTGTCCGGAACACGGATAATACCTATACCATAAAAAATGCTTATTCAGGCAAAGCACTTTTCCGCAGAGGAAATGCCGTGGACGGATCAACCGTCTCACAATCCAACAACAGTGCATCCACGGCCGCCAAATGGACATTGACGGGGGTGGAAAACCAGGATGGCTACTACTATATAACACAAACGAATAAAGACGGCAATTCGGAGTTGTACCTTGAAACAGCCACAACCGATGACGGATCCATACTGGAACTCAAAGAAAAAAAAACGGGTGAAGACCAGAAAAGGCAAATCTGGAAAATTGAAACAACTGATGTGCCAACTGCTTTTTCTCAAACCGTTAGGGAACAGCTTTTGAACGGCTGGAAAACAAAATATTACAAAAAAGCCCCAACAGGGTATGTGCTGGGAAACGGTGGCTGGTGGGGAGATGCCGAGATGTTTGAAGTCGTGCTCGATGCTTATGAAACTACCGGCGATCCCGCATACGAAACCATGTTCCGCGAATTATATAAAAATTTCATCTACAGAAACAAAAGCAATTGGATAACGAACGAATTTAATGACGACATCGCCTGGATGGTGATTGCCTCGATACGTGCATACCTTATGTTTGGCGAAGCCACTTATCTGACTTATGGCAAAAATAATTTCGACCAGATGTATTCCCGTGCCTTGTTGCCCTCCGGGATGCTAAGATGGAAAGAAACAGCAGAAACGCAAAATGGAACAAATTCATGCATCAACGGTCCGGCGGAAGTTGCCGCCTGCTACTTGGCGATGGCCCTTGGTGATGAAAGCTATTATCTGAAAGCTAAATCTTTGTATGCGCTTCAACGGAAATACCTGTATGTTCCTGCCACAGGGCAGGTCTATGACAGTTTCAGCTGGAACAATGGCGTTCCCTCCGATTATAACTACTGGACCTCGACCTATAATCAAGGAACTTTTCTTGGCGCTGCAACTATGCTCTATAATTATTTCGGCGATCAACAATACCGGAATGACGCCGAAAAGATAATGAAGTACGCTCGGGAACAACTTTGCGATGAAAACGGAATCATAAATGTTTGCCAGGTCGGCTCTGGCGACTTGGCCGGATTCAAAGGGATTCTCATGCGTTATGTCCGCAAATACATTGTCGATTTACAAAAGACCGAATATGTTGGATGGATGCAGAAAAACGCTTTTCATGCCTATAATAACTGCAACTCAGCGGGAATTACTTCTTCTGCATGGTTGACAAAAACACCCGAGAATCTCATTTTGAAAAATTGTTCAGAAAATTGCAATTTCGAGAATGATCCTTTTGGACCTTCTACTGCTGTTTCGGCGGCTTTCAATGCGCCTATATATGAAAATCTGATTGTTAAAGACGCATATTCAAATGTTGAAGCCGAAAATTTCAATTACCTGAAAGGGGTCTATACGCAGACGGGAACGGGCGGAAACAACTTTGAAATTGGGAATATTAAAGACGGATCTTATGTCGCTTACAACAACGTAAATTTTGCGAACCACCTGGCATCGGCAATCACAATAAGATTGTCGAAAGCTTCTGTGAAGTCGGTTATAGAAATACGTTTGGGTTCCGCTACCGGGGATTCCATCGGAACAATAACCGTTCCACGGGAAGGGGATGATTGGCAAATCGTAACACAAAGCATTGTTCCGACATCGGGAATGCAGAATGTTTATTTCGTTTTTAAAGGTGTTGCCGGTCAGAATAATCTCTTCAGAATGGATTGTTTCCATTTTCTCTCAAACGATCATGTCTTTCCTGATATAACGGATAACGGGGGAATTCTGACATCTTCCGTTGAAACAAACTCATTGGATAATGCCTCGGACAATTATTTAACGACGAATGTTACGTTTGATTCGGATAAAGACGTCTGGTTGCAATATCAGTCTCCTTCGCCTGTCAACTTACAAGCCTACGCGGTATTTGGCGGATCGGGGAATGCCGATATGGACATTAAGTCATGGAAACTACAGGCGTCGAGCGACGGGCAAAGTTGGACAGACCTGGATGCGCAGGTAAATCAACAATTCACAGCACGCTGTCAAAAGAAATTCTTCTCCGTTTTGTCTGGCGAGGCTTACAGATATTTTCGCCTGAATATTTCGAAAAACAACGGCAATGCATCTAAAATGGAGTTTGCCGAGTGGCAGTTATATGGAAGCAGCATTACCACTGATGACATCACTGCCGACGGAGGTGTGTTGAGTGCTGAGTTTGATGGCGACAGTCCGGATGGTACATTTGTGAAGTTGGCGGACAAGGATGTCTCGACAAAATATTTAGTGTCCGGCCAGACTGATCTATGGATTGATTACAAAGCAAATGGGATCTACACAATGACGTCCTACAGCCTGACCTCTGCCGGAGACAATCCCGACAGGGATCCTAAGGACTGGACGGTGTATGCTTCTGCGGATGGCATAAGCTGGACAAAAGTGGATCAACAGACCGGTCAACAATTTGAATACCGTAATAATACCCAGTACTACTCGATAAACAATGATGGCGGTTATCAG
>MKRS01000834.1 GCA_001897035.1 Bacteroidales bacterium 45-6 | reverse complement strand
TCGAAGTCTTGGGTTTGGGGAGGCGGCAAAAATGCAGCTATCGAACGTAAAGGAGCTCCCCACAGACCGGGGATCATGTACATGGTGAACGACAGGGTAATGATTGCCAGGAACAAGCGGAAAACGGAAATGGTCTTCACCTCGCTGTCGTGCGGAAAACGGAGCTTGCCCAACAAGTAGAATCCGAGCATGGCAGAAATCACGATCCACAATACCAAGAATATTTCACGGTCAAACCAGTTCCAGTGGTAAGCCAAATCAACGTTCGATAAAAATTTCAAAGCCAAAGCAAGTTCGAGGAATCCAAGCACCACCTTCACGCTGTTGAGCCATCCGCCCGACTTAGGCATGGATTTCAACCAAGAAGGGAACATCGCAAACAGGGTAAACGGCAAGGCCAAAGCGATGCCAAATCCAAGCATACCGACAGCGGGACCCGTATATTGTCCCATCGCCGCAGCCTGCACCAGCAATGTGCCGATGATAGGACCTGTGCATGAAAAGGAAACCAAGGCCAAGGTTGTGGCCATAAAAAATATTCCGAGCAGACCGCCCTTTTCCGAATTTTGATCGGCTTTGTTCACCCATTTGGAAGGCAAGGTGATCTCGAATGCGCCCAGGAAAGAAGCAGCAAAGACAACCAGCAATAAGAAAAATGCAAAGTTGAACACACCGTTCGTTGAAAGAGCATTCAACGCATCAGCACCGAACAAGATTGTTATCAGAAGCCCCAGACCCACATAAATCACGATGATGGACAAGGCATAAATCAAAGCCTTGACAATACCCTGGCTTCTGTTAGATGATTTTTTGGTAAAGAAACTCACAGTGAAAGGCACCATCGGGAAAATACAAGGCATAAAGAATGCCGCAAATCCGCCACCCAATCCGGCCAAAAAAATAGCCCAAAGAGACAACTTGTCTCCTTGGGAATTTTTGGATGTTGCTGAAGCCACCTTGGTGGTGTCGGCAACACTTGCTTTGGCCGTGTCCGCAGCAACCGTGTCGGCAGCCACAGCACTTTTCGGTGCAGAATCGGTCGCAGCAGCGGTTACTTCAGCATCCGGCGCGTTTTTTTCAGTTGCCGCAGCCGCCACCTTGTCATCCTTCACGGAAATTGTGAACGGATGTTCATCGGGTGGCAAGCATTGCTCGTCGTCGCACACCATGAACTCTACGGAGCCCTTCACCGCTACCTGCGCTTTTTTCAATTTGATTTTCTGAACAAAAACCGCCTTGTTTGCAAAATAGGCGATGTTCATGTTGAAAGCCTTTTCAAAAGCTTTGATCACAGTGGAAGTTTCCTTCACCTTACCCACCAGTTCATAATCAGCTGATTTCTCAAACTTGAAGGAAGTTGGAACAGGTCCGCCTTCTTCTATGAACTGAGAATAAAGATGCCAGCCCTTTTCGATCGTGGCCGTTAGCACAAGCTCAGCCTCACCCACTCCAGTGCTGCGGCTCGTAAAGCTCCATTTGACGGGATTTTGAATTTGTGCGCTACACACAACAGATGTCGCCAAGAGCAACATCACGAGAATTTTCCTGATCATGTTCAATGCTTAATAAAAAATTTGTGATTATTTGTGAGTCATAATATCCAATACCATTCGGTCGGTTTCATTCATTCCTTCGCGCCCAATCCGTGTCAGATTGCGGATCGTTTTGTCCACATCTTCTTCGGTGATTCCCTCCATAGGGGTGACTACCTTGTTGTCCATCGCCATCAAAGCCGACAGGGTGGCTGTAGAAACTCCATTTGAGACCTTGAGTGCGCAACTGGGCTTAGCTCCATCACAAATCATGCCCGTGATGTTTCCAATCATGTTTTTGATGGAATAGGCAATTTGATCACGAGTCCCTCCCATTAAGTAAGTGATACCACAAGCCGAGCCTGTAGTTGCAACGATGGCACCACATAAACCGGAAAGCCGTCCGAGGCTCTGCTTGATGTAGATTGTCATCAAATTGCTCAGCGCCAATGCACGAATCAGTTCCTCCTCCGACTTGCCTTGCTCTTCGGCAAAAACGGTGACGGGCAAAGTGGCTGCAATTCCCTGATTTCCGCTTCCGGAATTGCTCATCACGGGAAACATGGCTCCCCCCATGCGGGCATCGCAGGCAGCCGCCGTAACGGACATCATCTTGGTGAAGACATTGTTCCCCAACATTCCGTTTGCCAAGGTCAACGAAACCGAATGACCGTATTTTCCTTTCATGGATTGCACGGCTGCGGCTTTGTTGAGTTCCCCCGATTGCTTGATGAAGGAAATTTCCTCGATGGGGGATTTCAACGCGAATTCACAAACTTTGGCGAAAGAAAGCCCGTCGCTATTTTCTTCCGAACCCGATCCAGTAGCATCTTCGAGATGAAGCAACACTTTCCCGTCGAGTTCCAAATGAGAAAAGCGGTCGTGTTCCTTGCTGATTACAACCGTAGCGAGATGATTATCAAGCCCGGCTTTCACTTCTATGTATAATTTTTCTTCGATGCCTTCTTTCAAGCGGATCGTGATACAATCCGAATTTACGATTGACTTTCCTATTTCCAGACTTTCGGGAGATATGTCCCGCAACGCTTCCAGGCCATAGGCCGATTTTCCGACCAAAGCACCCATCGCCACAGCTATAGGAAGCCCCACCATGCCTGTTCCGGGAATACCGACTCCCATCGCATTCTTCAACATATTGGCACTCAGCTCTACATGTATCGACTCGGGGACTCCGCCCAGCAACTCCTTTGCACGAGCCACGGCCAATGCCACAGCTACAGGTTCGGTACAACCAACGGCCGGGATCACTTCCTTATGAAGCAACTCTATAATTTTCAAACGTTCATCTTTATCCAGCATATAATTTATCCGATAATCAAACTACAACCACAATCTATTAACAGTTTCTCACTGCATTTAGTACGTCGAGAGTCCAAATTTAGCTAACTGATTATTAATATTTAACGGCAGAATCTTAGAAAAAAACAAATTCCAACAATGACCGATAGCCAAAAACTATCAGCCACCGCTATTTTTCCGACATCACGTATTCCAAAATCTTTTCCTCAACCCTGAAGGCATATTTATCATTCAGCCCAAGAGCCTCTATGCCCGCCTGCACCAGTTCGTGTTCCGATATGTCCCCAAGTAAACCCTTTTTGGCAAGAAAATATCTTCCCGCATCGACCATGCTCTGCAAAGGGACTAAACCTACAATCTCGGATCCGGTGACTTTTGCACCCAGTGTCTCCGCCACTTCCACCACCCTGTCAAAAGCGACATGGAGTGGCGTTTGTCGGATGTCGGTCAAATTCATCGACACCTGTGCGGCCTCAAACTCTTGGATATACCAGCCAATTGCCTTGACCGACTTGAGTGAACTTCTTGTTTCCCCATCAAGTGCTTCCCACTTGTTTTCGCGGACCCTTGCGGCTATGGCTTTCGCCACTTCCACCGAATCGGTATCCAGATTGACATTGTAGGCAATCAAAAAGTCACGAGCCCCAACGGCAGAAGCTCCTGAACGGATATTCAGCCAGTCGGGACCGAAATCGGGTTTCCCTTCTTGCGTGGCGAATTTCGTTGACAAACCTTCGTACTGTCCGGCACGGCAGTAGGATAGTTCTCTACGTCGGCTGTCAAAAGCAGCCTCGCCGTAACTGTAAACGGAAATACCCAATTCGTCGCCAATGCGCCGACCCAGTTGCCGGGCATACCCGATTGTCTCTTCCATCGAAATACCCGAAATGGGAACAAGTGGCAAAACATCTGTAGCCCCGAAACGGGGATGTTCTCCATGGTGATGCGCCATATCAATGAGTTCGCCAGCCTTTTGCACTCCCCGGAAAGCAGCCTCCACCACGGCATCCGGATCGCCGGCAAAGGTCACCACCGTCCGGTTTGCTGCTTCGCCCGAATCCACATGCAATAGCTTCACCTTTCCGACGGAGCGAATGGCGTCCACAATGGCGTCAATCACCTCCCGGTTTCGTCCCTCGCTAAAAT
>MKRS01000833.1 GCA_001897035.1 Bacteroidales bacterium 45-6 | reverse complement strand
AATACCAGCAGCATTGATTCCGTACACCGGTTTTGACCTGATTTCGTGAGCTGAGGGAGAAACTTATTGAATATTTGGATTTTATTAAGACAATTGCTAATTGACAAAATCAGATTATTACTATATTTGCCAAAAGAAAAACTAAAAAAGAAGTTTTATGAATAAGATTTATGGATTTGGATTAGCACTTCTTCTGGTTGCAGGATTTAGCTCCTGTAAGCCAAAGCAAAGTGCGTATAAGTCAGTCTATGAGGCTGCTAAAGAAAGAGAATTGCAAGAAAATTCTGCTTCTGCTGCTACGAAACCGACACCTGTATTAAGCAATAATTCCGAAGGAGCTGTACGCCGTGAGAAAATCACACCCGTAAATGACAGCGATGCCTCCAACCTCAAAGCATATAGCGTGGTAGTTGCCTCCTTGAGCGTGAAGCCCAATGCAGAGGCTCTAAAAGACAGGCTACAGAAAGAAGGATACAATGTGATACTTGCCCAAAACGAACAAGGATTGTACCGGGTGATAGTGGCAAGCTTTGATGACAAGGCAAGCGCGCAAGCCAAACGGAGCGAAATCGTGCAAAAATACAGCACGGTGGGCGACACGGCAACCCTCCGGAAAACCTACGGAATCCCATTTGACGACCTTTGGATTTTGCAAAGGATGTACTAAACCGGATCGCCAACATGGATCAAGAATACGGGACTGCCTCAAGAAGACAGTCCCGCTCTTTTTACAATGCCCCTCACCCTTCACAAATTTGAAGGCAAGGGCATCAGCCATATTTCCAAATGCTAAAGAGGAATTTCCCCCATACGCTGGAAATCCCTCTCTACTTCTATCAAAAATCAAACAATATAAAGAGCGGCCTAAGCCGTCTTCTTCTTTCCGTCTTTTTCAACGATCATTTCCATACACACTTTCGGTGCCAGCTCCCCAAAACGGTCGCCCAAAGTGAGCATCTTGAGCATGGACCAAAACTCTACCGACGAGGCCATACCCAATTCCTGCGCCTGAATCCGGAGGTCGTCCAAGATGGAGTTCGGAAAAAACCGGTCGTAAACCACGATCGTATTGCCACATAGTTCCTTCACGAAATTCAATTTCACGGCAGGCCACATATAGTACATGATGTTGTGCCGCACCTTTTCTTCGTCACCACAACAAAGAAGAATGTTCACCTCCTTGCCGATCCATTCGATGGCCGACTTTTTGTCGTAACACACTTTAAAATAACTGTTCAAATACTCTTCGGGAAAAGAATCGGCAGCTTCGAGAATCGTCTTTTCGCCGTCTTCTTCAACAGCAGCCGAAAGAATCGCCATCTTGGAATCCGACAAATAGAGGAAATGCTTGTCCTTGGGATTTTTACCGAAAATGTAGCCGCTCCAGTATTTGCCGAAGCCAAAACCATTGCCCACTAAAATCTGAGCCATCTCGCGCATACGTGCTTCCATAATCCTCTGAGTTTTTATTATTATATAAGTAATGAAATTATTTATAGTCATAAAATATGTAAGCTGATAGCCATTAGCCTTTTCTAATAGCTAAAGGCTATGTCTTGCGTTAAAAAAATGCGACAATTTATTTTTGCTATGACAGAATCGACTAATCCAAATACTTTCTCCAATAAAACATAGGCGGTTCCGTATCGGCAAATCCCACGCTTTTATACAGTTCCTGGGCAGCCGCATTATCGTGCCTCACTTCGAGGGTGATGCGGCTGCAGGAACGTTCGCGGGCAACGCTCTCGATCTTCTCGATCATTTTCCGTCCCACACCCTTCCCCCTGAACTCTTTGAAAACAAACACATCGTGAATGTTTATCATGGGTCTGGCGGTGAATGTTGAGAAGTTTTCAAAGCCTACAAGCAATCCCGCATAAGCATTCCCCACCTTGGCAAGCAGGACGATGGATTTGGGATGCTCGTCTAATCCATTCACAAGCCGCAGCTGGAGCAAAGGCTTCAAGACGTGTTCGACACCGTCCTCTTCTTCTATGTAGGCATTGATGAGCGATGCCACGGCTTTCAAGTCCTCAGAATCGCTGTAATTACAAAAATCTATCTCTATATCGTTGCTACTCATTCGACAAATGTTTATATTGTGAAATATTCAAATCGTAGAACTTGATCCTCAGCCCCATGATGCGCTCGGTGACGCCCAGTTGTTGCGCTGCCTTCGCCATGTTCCCCTTGGTGGCGATCAGGGTGTCGATGATGATCTGCTTCTCCACCTTGCCCAACACATTGCGTAGGGTGCCGCGCCCCACCGTGTCGGAAGAAACCCCCGTTTGCAAGGTAGGAGGGAGGTTGTAGGAGTGAATCACGCTGTCGGTGCTGATAATCATGGCCCGTTCGGTCACATTTTCCAGCTCCCGGATATTTCCCGGCCAAGAATACATCATCAGCATGTCCAAAGCGCTGCTTGTCACCCTCTTGATATCTGTACCGTTTCTCCTGTTCAGTTTATGGATGAAATGGTCTATCAAGATCGGGATGTCGGCTCTCCTTTCGCGAAGCGAGGGGACAAAAATCGGAAACACATTGATCCGGTAATAAAAATCTTCCCTGAATTCGTTTTTCCGAATCATATCCTCCAAGTTGCGGTTGGTGGCGGTAATGATCCGCACATCCACGTCGATTGTTTTGGTGCCGCCCACCCTTTCCAACTGCCGTTGCTGCAGCACCCTGAGCAACTTCACCTGGATGGACTGGGGCACATCGCCGATCTCATCGAGGAATATGGTGCCGCCGTTGGCCATTTCAAACCGCCCCGGATGGGACGAGCTTGCTCCGGTGAACGCCCCCTTTTCGTGGCCAAACAATTCGCTTTCGATCAATGTCTCGGGCAACGCTGAACAGTTGACCTTGATGAAGGGCTTGTTGGCGCGCGAGCTGGCATTGTGTATGGCTTCGGCAATCAGTTCTTTCCCAACGCCGCTTTCTCCACGGATCATCACGGAACTATTCGTGGGTGCCACTTTTTCAATCAGGCCGTATAAATCGTGCATCAAGGAGGAATTTCCGATAATATTGTCTGGCTTAAACGACTTCTCCCCTTTCAGCCTTGAATTTTCTTTACGCAATTCGGCCAACTCTTCTATTTGTTTCCGCCGGATGGAAACATTCTTGCCGATCAGCATCCCGACAATGTTCAAGAACTTGAGTTCCGGAGAAAAATCGGTAATGTCCTGGTGAATCTTGTGGATGCTAAGAGTTCCGGTAATCTCGCTCTTAATAATTATCGGCACACACAAGAATGCCATAACCTGATTTTCTCCGAGTTTCAAGCCTGTTTTGTTCAGAAACTTGTCGCTTTTCGAAACATCCGGGATCACGATGGGCTTTTCGGTTCTAACCACTTCACCGATAATGCCTTCGCCTATTTTGTAAACTCCCCTCCGTTTTTCTTCAGAAGTTAGCCCGTATGCCGAGCTAATCAATATCTGCTCATTGTTTCTGTCCACAATGGTAATCATACTATATTGTGCACCAAGAAATTGGCACAACTCGCTCAGTAGCAACTCCAAGTCTTTATAAATGTCGTCGCTGTGGGCAATGATATTGCTTATTTTGACTAAAAAAGCAAGATCTGTATCTGCATAACAAGCCCTATTTACTTTTGTACAAAACATCCGCATTTCCTACCTATTTACATTTGCCACTATACCTACAATGCAAAGGTAATAATCATTCTTTCAAAACGAAATATACCGAAGATATTCCTGATTAAAATAATGCAAACACCCCAAACAAACAAGCATACAGATCACATATCAAACACATTTCACAACATTTTGATAAACCCTCACAACTTCACTTGGCATCACGCCTCGCTTGTTTTCCTGCGCCATGACCTTGATTCGTGTCAAGAGAACACTCAATTGCGATTCACTTATCTTTAAATTTCGCTCCTCCAAGAAATGCTTCACAGAAGCTTTGCCTGAATGTTTTCCAAAAACGTTGGACGCGCTTTCCCGTCCAACCAATTTCCCGTCAAAAGCCT
>MKRS01000832.1 GCA_001897035.1 Bacteroidales bacterium 45-6 | reverse complement strand
CAATCGATTGGGTATTCTCATAAGGATACCTTTTTATTATCTCTGCAACCTCTTTAGGCTCTAGAGGATTTTTCCGGATGTTTCTTTTCATATTTATTTATAGATTATTTTCAAAATAACTTTTACTGGATAAAACCAGACTAAAGCAGTAGCGGTCAATATGCCCATATATGTAAATACAAGCGTCCAGTTAAATGATCTGATTGTTTTCATGGTTCTAATTCCGAAAAATGGGGGGGGGTAAATAATCCATCGCAAACGCAATAACCGTAAAAGATTAGCTCGTTGAGCCATACCTGTTCAATCTTCGAGACTTCTTTTGCCCGTTTAACAACCATTCTTGAAGAAGATTTTACAGAATTTCCTTTCTTCTTCAGGTTATAGTGGAGCTTATATATTCTTTGTTTCCGAGCATCCATATCACACGTGTTTTTCGATAAAGTTTAACAGTTCCTCCTTCGATGACAGGATAGATCCAAAATCAAAGTCAAGATCACGAGTCTGATGTCCAGCATGGTCAATGCAGAGCATGCCGGATAAAATATTATATGATACCGTTCTAATGGATAATACTTCTTTCTCACCGACCAAGCCTTTATTGATAGATTTCACTTTAAAATAGCTTGTAGGGGAGAGTTTGAAGTATTTCCCTTCAAGCTGTAATAATTGAATACAATCCATTTCCGCCATTAGCCTATCCGCTCTCATCTTTACTTTGATATCTTCAGGTAAAGCATCTTGGGCAGATTTGTCGAATGTAATACTCCTAATTGATTCCATAATTGTTGCTTTAAAATTGATATTATTTTGACTTAATGTTTGGATAGTTGTCTCGGGTTTGAATAACCCATTGCCTTCGCTTGACATACGAATAATCGTTCGCAAACTCATATTCGCCATTATCTGCTATAAACCGGAAGGTAATAGCCAGGAATAAACCGGCATTCGAAAAAAAACTTTGGTAAAAAAAACAGCTTTCCGGCGCCATGCACTTAAGGTTATGGTAAATCTGCACGGCTGTGTCATAGAACGGCTTATCGCCCAATTCCTCCTTGAATCGGACTATCACCGCCTCAATCTCATTTTTTGTCATCACGGGCGAAAGGCCGTGGTCAGAAAGGCAAATCTTCCTTTGTGGTGGGGCTGCTGTTGTTGTCATGTTTTCCATCTTCTTGCACATCTACATAGTTCAAAGCTTCTTTGGTGCGCACATAGATCATTTCAACAGGAGAACCGGGCTTCGATTCATGCCTGCGGATGATACGTCCTTGAGAGTTCATCAGCTCGCGGGGATTGAGCTCAATGATATGGTCAGCATAGCGGCAATAAGCTTTCAGGGCTTGCGTGAACTTCTGAGTAGTCCACTTGGTTTGCCGTGTTTCTTTTTCAAAGTCCGTCATGGCCAGGGTGCGGGGCACGCACTTGTCGCAGTTTGGGGAACCTGGAGAGAAATATACTTCAGCCCAATTGAAGAAAATATCCGTCATCTCAGTCCTCAAATTTCTATCGACTACATTGTTCATCGGGGGCTGGATCTTCTCCCCTCTGGAAATTACGGACATGTAAAACTGGATGCAATCCATAAAAAAATTAATATCGGCATTCCATTCCGCATCGGTGTAGTTCTCACGGAACAATTGTTTCCCAAAGTCGTCGTAAATCGTCCGGGTTTCATGGTAATCGTTCTCGGCTGTTTTCTGATGGTAATAATCCGAAAACACGGCGTATAATATTCTCCGTTCCGTCGATGGATCAAAACGTCGGAGCGTGTAGTTGCTCGTTATACAATATTTGGGCGCTTTCTCAAACGGAATTTCATAAGACTGAGAAAATTTGGGGTTTACGTTAATCTCGCCAGTCACCGAATCGAAGAAGAATCCGAAATCAAGGAAAGCGTCAGCATCATCGATCAGGATATAATCCACATGTTCGGTAACACGTTCGTAGATGTGGCTGTTCTCTGTCATCTTTGAGTTTCGGCCGGGCAATGTCACCGTTTTCATGAACAGACGTGGGGCTTTGAAGCAAAAAGACTTCCCAGATCCTCCATTAGAGTCCGAGTTTTCAGCGATCTTATTGTCCATGGCGAAGACACACCAGGCTCTATTTTCGGCCTTGTATCGATGAAGCAAATAGCCAATGCAGAAGAGTTTGTTGAGTAAGTGCATCTTTTGCTCCTGGATTTCTTCCGCATCGAGGCGCGGGCCATCGATCGCAAATTTATATTTCGACCGGTATTCTTCTAAAAGCTCCGGCTGTTCCCCAGGAACTTCGTATTCTTTGCGCCAAAATATCCGGCTGGCATTTATCAGGTAACGAAAAAAATTGCTGCCATTTTCCGCTATTTGGATATCCCAAGTTTTGGATTCGGTTTCAAGGCCTTCATCTTTTAGAATCTGTTTTACCATGAAACAGGGCGACAACCGTTTTACTTGGTGATCCATCAGCTCTTCCTTCCATACGTATTTGTCAATAGTTCCAAGCTTGAACTCTTCAATACCTGAGCCAGTCACTTTCCAGATCGCATTCCGGAAAAAAAATAGTTGGGAATCTGGAGTATAGTCTTCAAAGCTGAGTTCCACTTCCTCCAGTTCAATGTTCGCCTCGGTCAATCTAGTCGAATTATTAACCAAGTTCCGGATATCAACGGGCATAAAACGTTCCCGGACAAAAAGCTTCAGGAATTTTCTAACCTCCTTTATTTTTACCTCTTCCACAACGTTGCCTTGAATCCTTGCCAACATCCGTCCGGTCTTGCTGTTTTTATCCTCGAGGGAAACAAAGCCGTTAAGTTTGAGGAAGTAGCTCACGTAATCGGAATTAATCTCCAGGCGCTGGCCACGCTTGTCCTGGATTGTTTCCCAAAAACATGCCGGCATGGCCAGATTTAAAAGTTCCTTGAATCGGTATTTTTCGGGCCATATTTCGCAGTAGTCCCGAAAATCCTTGCGGGGCCTCAGGCGGTTGTCCCGGTAATTACGGAGCACCTTGGGAAGCCACAAGGTGTAAATATCAATATACTTCAAAGCCAGCATTCCGCCACGAACAAGTCCCGTATCATCGATGTCCGGAATGTTATACAAACGCTCCACATAGCGCATCACCTCCTTATATTCAAACTGCTCGAAATTGTATGTCTCGCTGTTGAACCAAAGCGGGAAATAATTGAAGGCTTTCACACAGAGCGCATCCCGTTCTCCCGAACAGAGGAACGCCTCCGGAAACTTTTGCAGCTTGAAGTCTTTGTCTTCATTGCCCGGTTCCGAGCGGAAACGCTTTTCCTCGTCGTCGTTGAATTTCTTATACATCTTCTGAAGCTCGTATAGGCCGTTGATGTAATGTTGCGGTTTTTCACCTTTATAGAAGAA
Organism: Bacteroidales bacterium 45-6; assembly: GCA_001897035.1. Taxonomy (GTDB): domain Bacteria; phylum Bacteroidota; class Bacteroidia; order Bacteroidales; family Dysgonomonadaceae; genus UBA1309. Next base: position 638 of record MKRS01000832.1, on the reverse strand, counting down.
GCGGAACGCCTTATCAGCATTGAGAGGCTGATAGATCTTGTAGAAGAACTTTTCGTTCTTTTTTTCATCCTTGTATTTGCATGTCCGGATGAACATCGGGTAGTTTTCCGTCGCATAGACTGTTGTGGTTTGACGTTTTTTGGTAAGCTTGTAAAATTTTATCGATTCATAACCCAGCAGGTCGCAATGTTCTTGCTTCACATTAGGCCCAAGGAGCAAAAGATCCTTGTCCGAAATCTTGTCATTTGCTTCGTAATAAAAATACCCGTCGGGCTCTTCTTCAGTAGCTGGACTTTGGCGTATATCCGGCTTATTTTTTTCAGGAGAAATTACTTCACCTGTAACATCGTACTGTGCCGCCAGAAAATAAATCGCTTCGTTGAATTTCAAGCCTTTTTCCCGCATGCAAATATCGATGGGAGATACCGCACGACCTTCGTCACCAAAATCAATAACTTTCCACACACCTTTTACCTCCCGGAGAAATGAGGATGCCGTATGGTCGGATGCACGGAGCTTGAATGCTTTATTATTTTGTCCGTAAACCTCTTTGGCTTGCGGGTAAAAATCAAAAATTATATCGAGCCCGTTGTTTGTCCGGGCATATATATCTTCAGGTTTAATCATTATCGGTTACA
>MKRS01000831.1 GCA_001897035.1 Bacteroidales bacterium 45-6 | reverse complement strand
GTGCAGGTCCGAAATTCGGTAGCCCAGGCGTATTTCGCAAGAAGTTCCGCCGACCACTCCAGGGCTTCCAGCAAGCCTTCACTACCGGAATATCCATTGATAATCATTAGGACATGAGACGTTTTCAGAGATATCTTTGTTCGTTCCTCATCGCTTGTAGGTGTGCCAATGCCGCCTGCAGCATCGCGGTACACGGGCAAGCCCTCTATGTTGAGCATGCCCCGACCTATTGCCTCGAAAAGCTCGTCTTTTGCCCCGACACCCAACGATAGCGAATTTCCCTGGATCTTGTCGGCATCAAATCCGCCGATCGAATAGCCTGTCTTGATCGACACAAGATTGATTAGATCCACCAGCATGTCAATCTGGTAAATACCGGCTCCCTTCACAATGCGACGGCAAAGAGCTTCAGCCGAGGGACGGTAGCGATTGGGATCTTTTCCAAGTGATTTGTACGCCATCCTGGTGGCTTGGATGGCAGCTATCTTATTGATGTCTTCTGTTTTGTATTTGCCCAGTATTTCATTTTCGGCGGCATGGATTTCTTCCCACAATTCGTTACTGAAAGCTGAATTCGAAACCTTGCATTGAATGACGGCGATCTCCAAGGAGGGGCAAGCGGTGTAGATTTGGTCTGATATGGTGATGGAAATTGGATTTATGCTCATTTGGTTTTTCTTTGATTTGGCTTCAAAAATACAAAACAGAGGCCAAATGATGCCTGATAGAACTTTCTATTTTGCCACTCAAACTGAAAATTTGACTATTTTTACTTCTTGAATTCGTTCTATGTAGTGATTAAAATGGATTGTTGTGTTTTTTTCAGCTATTGCTGATTGCTGTTAGAAAAGGCTAACGGCTATTAGCTTATATATTTTACGACAATAAATTATTCTTTTTTCTTAATAATCTGAATAGTATGACAAAACACATTTGTAAAGCGAGGTTTACTCTTTTTCTACTCGCAGCTTTTCTTTTTTCGACTTTTGCTTGTGCCGAAAATTTACAACAGAGTTACTTCAAGCTTACCACGTCAAACGGATTGATTGTTTCGGTGTATAATGCAAAGGAAAACCGCATCGATTACGTTTATCCACACATTTTTGCCCGCATCGATTCTGGCCGTTATGTGCATCCTTTCATTGGAAATATTCATATTGCCGGGATAACAGAAAAACCTTCGGAAGTAAAATACCTGCAAAACACCCACATTATCCGCACCGCTTATAAATCGGGAGTAAATGTGAGTTATTTTGCATCGTTTACGCGTCAGGACAAGGTTTTCTACATTGTTGTGCGTGGAACCAAAACGCAATTGAACAACATTCATCTGGAAGCGCAAACGGGTGAAGGAACCATCGTGAACGGCTTGGAACATTTCGAAAATCCATGGGAGGATTTGCCTTGCCGAATTCACGGAAATGCCCTAACAAGCACATTCACCCTGCCTTACAAAGGAAATGTCTTCGAAAAATACTTTATCTATTCCTTCACCGATTCACTTCATGCAGATAGTAAGATTTTGACGAAAACGGTTCAGGAACTGAAAAAATCGGGTAAATCATTGCTCGATGCCGAGTTGAATTTTATGCGCGGTTGCATCAACAAAGCAATTTATCCAAAAGGAATTACATCAGCAGAAAAAAATGTAATTGAACAGTCGGTTAGCTTGTTTAAAATGTCGCAAGTATCCGACAAAGAGATTTTCCCATATTCGCACGGACAAATTTTAGCTTCGCTTCGCCCCGGATTGTGGCACATCGCTTGGGTGCGCGATGGAAGCTATGCCATTGAAGCACTCTCGCAACTTGGGATGTACACCGAAGCACGAAAAGGGTTGGAATTTATGCTGAAAGCACCTTCAAACAGGTTCAAGAACTATGTGTACAGAGATGGAAAAGATTACGGCCCGGGTGTGGATTACCAGATTTCGCTCACCAGCTACCACGGAAACGGGCATGAGGATTGCGACTTTAACCAATTTGGACCGAATATTGAGTTTGACGATTATGGATTGTTCCTGACAGCTTATTGTGATTATGTGATGAAAAGTGGTGACGAGAGATTTTACCGTCGCTGGCACGAAACGGTTTCGAAACTCGTAGCGGATGTTAGTTTACACATCAGAGACAAAAACGGGATGATAAAGGCAGATTCGGGTCCGTGGGAGCATCATCTGGAACAAGTGAAACAATACGTTTTTACCAGCGGAGTCAATGCGCGTGGATTGGAGCTTTTTTCGGCACTTGAAAAGAAATACGGTTTTTCTGCCGATAAATATTCGCAAGGTGCAAAAGAACTAAAAGAGTCGGTTGTTAAGCATACATTGATGGAAAACCGCTATTTCAAAGGGAACGCCAACGATACAAACACCGCCGAAAAAGAATACTGGGATGGCGGAACGTTTGAAATTTTTGCAAACGGACTGATTCCGGATAAAAAACTTTTCGAATCGCATCTGCAAGCCTACGCTCCCACTTTGCGCATTGCGGGCGGGCGCGAGGGGTATATCCGCCTTTCGAGTGCCGATCCATACGAGAATCAGGAATGGGTATTTATCGATTTGCGCATTGCACAAGCTCATGCACAGTTTGGAAACAAAGCACGTGCTTACGGCATTATCAATTATATGACACGCCAGGCATCGCTAAATAATAATCAACTGCCCGAAATGATTAGCAACGAAGCACAAATGAAGAAAGTTGCGCCTAATTTTTATCAGTCGGAAGTGTGGTGCAATTGCGTGCGACAAACCGATGGGCAGTATATTGGAATGATTCCAATGATTGGTTACGGTTCTGCAGCGTATATTTTAGCATTGAGTGCTTATTACCGTTAGCTTACACCCTTGCAGTGAAAAGTATTCTTGATTTTTTGCTTATCTTGTGACCAGAAACAGTCGCGGTGAGTGCCACCGCTGTGAATAAATAATTATTTGTCATCAATTGTATTTTTATGCATCCGTTAGAACCATTCAAGTATTGCCCCAAATGCGGCTCAAGCCAATTTTTGGAAAACAATTTTAAGTCGAAGAAATGCCATTCCTGTGGCTTCGTATATTACTTCAACGTGTCGTCGTCAGTGGCCGTGATTATCAAAAACGAGAAGAATGAAATTTTGGTGGCTACACGTGCCCACGAGCCTGCAAAAGGGACATTCGACTTGCCCGGAGGGTTCATCGATATGGATGAAACCGCAGAGGAAGCCGCTGCCCGGGAAATATTGGAGGAAACAGGTTTAAGTGTTATAGAAACTAAATATTTATTTTCCCTTCCGAATAAATATGTATATTCGGACTTTGAAGTCCAAACGATGGACCTGTTTTTCGAATGCAAAGTGAAAGGAGGAACTGCGATTCATGCCGAAGACGATGTGGCAGCATTGCAATTTATTCCCTTAAAGGACTTGGACCCGGAACGATTCGGACTTTGGTCGATCAAAAAGGCCATCCAGAAATTGAAAGATAGTGAAGTTGTAAAATCGTAAATTAGTAAAGTTGACTATTTCCAGATTTACGAATCAACGCTTTTACAAACTAACACTTTCACAAATCAACGCTTTTAAATTAAAAACGCATATATGAAAAAATCTGTTCTTGCATTGGGTTTGGCAGGATGCCTGCAAATCCCACTACATGCACAAAAATCGGTTGCGAATGAACTTCCGTCACGGCTTTTTCTGCAAGGAAAAGAGATGTTTCTCGACAGAAATTATGTCGGGACTCTGCACCGGATGACGGAATTCAAGAAGTTTTCAAACGATAAGAACCTGATTGCAGAGGCCGATTACCTGATTCTCAGTTCTCTCTATTATCAGGGAAATCCAACCGTATTGAACCAGTTGAAAGATTATCTGGACAGGTATCCCCAAACCTACCACAGGCAGGAAATCGCTTTCTTTGCAGGAAGCATCCACTTCGAAGAACAAGAATGGGAAAAGGCTGCCTATTGGCTCTCGCAGGCCGACCTCGATTACCTCAAGCCTTCTCAGCAGGAAGATTGTAGTTTCCGGCTT
>MKRS01000830.1 GCA_001897035.1 Bacteroidales bacterium 45-6 | reverse complement strand
TTTCTGCCATGATCTTAGCATACTTGCGCTAATAGCATTTGTTCCGTTAAAGTTTCCCTCTAACCTTGCCGCTGTTTCATTATAAACGGTTGCGCCCAGTGTATAATCTACTCTAGCGGTAAAGCTTAAATTTTTATAACTCAATATGCTGCTAAAGCCACCCGTTACCCTTGGTATAATATTACCAAGGTATACACGATCTCTTGTGTCTATCGTATCATTTTTATCAACATCGCGCCAATTTACATCACCACCATATTTTATTTTACTCGCACTGGGCAGTAACATATCAACAGGTCCTTTAGCTGCTTCGGCGTCAGTTGAGTAGATGCTTATCTGTTGATATGCATATAAATCTCCAATACGTTGTCCCTCTTGAAGCCCACCTAACCATGCATAATTTCCTGCGCTGGGGTCAAAAACATATACACCTCCGACTCTGTTATTTTCAATACCATTTTCAGGTAGCCTCAAAACTTTACTGTTAACTTTGGCAGCGTTTAATGCAATATTCCATTGCAGGGGAGATTCCGGAGATAATACCCGTGCAGATAGTTCTACTTCATATCCCTTGTTCTCAAGAGTTCCGTAATTGGTTAAGATGCTGGGGAATCCTGTAGAAGGAGGTAAGGTTAAGGATGTTAACAGGTTTTCAGTAACTCTTCTGTAATAGTCGAAAATTACATTCACTCTGTTATTAAACAATCCCAGGTCTGCACCAAAATCAAATGTTTTTGACTGCTCCCACTTTAAATTCTGATTAGGCAATGTTGAGATCATTATACCGGAGGAACCGTAATATCTTGAGGATGCATTATATTCTCCTTGTGCCTGATACAGCCCTAAACCACTAATATTACCGGTAACACCATAGCTGGCTCTTAATTTTAACTTAGCCAATCCGGTTGGTAAAAAACCCCAGAATTTCTCCCTGTCAATATTCCAGCCGGCTGAAACTCCGGGAAACAAGCCCCATTTATTGTCAGCGCCTAAATTAGATGCGCCATCATATCTTAAACTTGCGCCGAAAAGATATTTTCCTTTATAGTTATAGGTTGCTCTAGAAAAATATCCTACTAAAGCATGCTGGGTTTCTGAGCCCGATACTGCTGTTGGCGTAGCAGAAGCATTTAATGTAGGGATAATGTCTGTCGCTGCATTTTGACCAGTTGCAGATAATGAAATATTGTTTGCCCACAGATAAGATAACCCTGCTTTTATTTCAAAATCATGATCTTCATTAAATACTTTAGCATAGTTTAATACAGCATTTACCTGGGGTCTGAAATTCTCGGAATAAGAGCCCGAAGCTGTGCGGGAAGTTACAAATGTAGTCGGTCCATCTAAATAACTCCGCAAAAAGTTCCTGGAATACCCACCCCTGTATTGCAGCGAAACCAGGGGACTGAAAGTTAATCCTTCAACAATCTCAGCCTGGCCTCCTACTATTAATGTAAGATCGTTTGCGAGATTCTTGGGATTGTATACTGACATTCGGTAGAACGGATTAGTAAAACTAAGATTTCTACCTGGAGACAATGTCCCATCCTCAAAATACAACTTGTTAGTTGATGGTGCTATTAAAGAAGATTTGAAGACATCAGTTGTAGGCACTTGCGTATTTTGAGTATTGGAATACATTACCCTGGAGAATAACTTTATTTTTTCATTAATATTCAATTCTCCGTTTAGGTTCATTGTAAATCGTTTATAATCTGTCTGAATAGCAATCCCTTTGCTATCCATGTATCCTAAGCCTAAATAAAATCGGGCTTTCTGGGTACCCCCTGAAACCGAAATAGCATGACTTTGGGAGAGTGTTTTCCTGAATAATAAGCTTTGCCAATCCACACTATTAAAGATCAAAGTTCTTGAAGGATCAACAGGGTCCTGAATACTTTCCCATCCTTCATTCAATTTATGTTGATTTTCGGGTGTTAAATATTGTAGTGAATTAGTTGTATTGTTGGTAAGATCATTCCCTGCACCACCTAAATACGTACTTCCGTCTAGTTGAGTAAGGAAAGCGGGGTTAATTCTACTTGTAGCTAAAAGTCCCAATCTTGCAAAATAGGCCTCATCTTTTCCGGCTAGTATGTCATAAGTTTTGGTAACTTCAGACCTAACCATATCGAATTTATAATTTATCTGTGTTTTACCAGATTGCCCTGATTTTGTCTCAACAATTACTACACCGTTAGAGCCTTGTGCACCGTAAATGGCAGTAGCAGCTGCATCTTTTAATATCTGTATTGATTTAATATCATGTGCACTAATGTCATTCATGTTGCTTCTCAACACACCATCAATAATATAAATGGGAGGAGAACTGTTTGGACTGTTAATGGAAGTACCACCTCTCACAATAATGTTTGGTGCTGCTCCTGGTTGGCCAGAGTTAGTTTGTACCCGCACACCGGCAAGAGTGCCTTGTAATGCAGCTGCAACATTTGAGTAGGGGATATTCTCTAAAACTTTATTATCTAGCTTTGAAACGGCAGTTGTTATTTCGCTTCTTCGCTGCTGAGTTCCATACCCTACCACAACTATCTCCGATAAAGCATCATTTCCCCTTTCTAACACAATACCAATACTTGTTTTTCCTTCTAATGAAATTTCTTTAGTTTGAAACCCCACCATACTGACAACAAGTATGATATTAAGATTACCAACATTAACACTAAATATGCCTTCTTCGTTAGTGCTTGTACCAGTAGACACACCTTTTATTTTTACAGTTGCCCCGGATAAAGGCTCTCCTCGTTCATTCATTATCTTGCCGGTAACAACAATTTGACCTTGGGCTGAAGTCGCAGCAAAAATTAATAGAAAAAACAGGTATGCAACTAGTAACTTACCTAAAGAGAATACCAATTGTACAATTTTTACTTTTTTTTGTTTCATATTTGGCAGTTTTGGTGATATTTTTTTAACAAAAAAGCTTAGGTATTAATCAGGTATAACACAAAGAAGACATAGCACCTGCGATATTTCTTCTCAGATGTTGAGATTATTTTCAAACAATCCTATTTATTGAATGTTATTACATAGAAGGAAGACCGTGATTTCAATGAGTTAAGTTGACAATACTAAAAATGTAGCTTCTTGTCAGTGTGATTTTGCCTTTTATTCTTTTTCTGAGAATCTGCGATATACTCCAGGTAAACTCTCAAATGATCTTCTACCGCAAGTTGATAACCCTTTATATCTCTATTTTCAAGATATGGAATAATGTCTTTATGTCTTACTATCCTGGATTGCCTTTTAACTAACTGGTTAAATTTGTCAAAGTCCTCAAAGTTTTCGTTAACGAACTTAAAAACAGGAATTAGCAAATCAAGAAAATCCAACATCACCTGATTATTTGCAACCCGGTATATTTTGGTGTGAAAAGCCCTTTCCATCTCAATATCTATCTTTTGACTTTTGATAGCATTTTCTTTAGCGACAATTAACTTAAGTTCCTCAATATCTTCATCCGTTATATTATTTATCACAATACTTGCACATCCTATCTCTAATGAGACTCTCATGCCTAAAAGATTGAGGATGGTTTCGCGGCTTAATGTATGAGGATTTAGAACTTTTTGAAATCCATACATAACATTAGGTTCTGAAACGACCATTCCCCGACGGGTACGGCTTTCAATAATGCCTAACATCCTCAATCTGCTTAACGCTTCTCTGACAACATTTCTCCCCACTTCATATTTCTCGGCAAGCTCCATTTCATTAGGTATTTCAGCCCCGGATTTCATTTCGTTTTCCTTTATTGTCTTGATAATCAGGCTTTCAACCCAATCTACCAGTGTTCCGTTTTTTGCTTTATTGTTCATACGTCAAATATAGTACAAATCCTATTTGTCCTACAAATATAATTTTTAAAAATTCTCTTCCAAATTTTTTTTACTGTTTTCTTTCATCAAGAAGAAAATAAAAGCATCGCCTGTTATCCACCGCTGATAAAAGGTTATCCGGTACTGTTTCGTCTTACAGAATATGACAGGTGGAGAA
>MKRS01000829.1 GCA_001897035.1 Bacteroidales bacterium 45-6 | reverse complement strand
AGATATTGATTTTTATAACATAGAGTTGTGTAAAAACAATCATTTCCAATGAAAAACAAAATCCCGGGAGCTTGAGCTTTCGGGATTTTTTGTTGTATAGCCTACCAGAAAAACGTTTTTCAAACTAATCTCGCTATTGCGATCGCATCGTCTCCTTATACGCAAAAGCACCACAACTTTCACGGATGAAAATTGTGGTGCAAATATACGTTTGAGACGAAATCAAATAGCCGAGGCTCCTCCAATAATGTCCAGCAGTTCGCTTGTCACAGCCTGCTGCCTGGTCTTGTTGTACTGGATTGTCAGAGTCTGTATCAATTCATCAGCATTTTCTGTAGCCACCTGCATGGCCATCATCCGCGCGGCATGTTCGGAAGCCGCAGAATCAAGGGAAGAGGCAAAGAGCTTGGCATTGAGTACCGTCGGAATCAGGCTTTTTAAAATCTCTTCCTTATTCGGTTCCAGAATATAGTCTGCGTGAACAGGCTTTGCACCTGAAGCAGCTTGGTTCTGAGTCAAATCGAACGGCAAGAAAGTAGAAGTAGTCAACAACTGAGTCCCGGTACTCTTGAAGTGATGGTAAATCAGGATTATCTCGTCCAACTCTTCCTTCTCGTATTTCTCCATAAGCAAGGCCGAAAGTCTCTGAACATCGTCAAAGACTGGCAGGTTAGCAATGTGTTGGTAACTTCCGCCTTTGGCAACGAACTCCTTGTCAACAAACTGTTCGATCTTTTTCCCGACAGGATACACCTCGATATTCTCTTTTCCGAGATGGAGCTTCGACTTATAAACTTTCAGAAATTCTTTCTTTATATTCGAATTATACGCTCCACAGAGGGTTGAATTGGAGGCAAAAGCCACAATGCCAACTCTTTTCACCGCCCTTTTCTTGGAAAAAGGCGAGTCGTTGCTTGCATCGGAGGAGAGCAGATTGGTCAGTATGGCATCCAATTTCCGCTGATAGGGCAAGAAATTGTATATCGCATATTGAGCCTTATGCAATTTAGACGAAGCAATCATCTTCATCGCAGAGGTGATCTTGCGGGTGTTCTTTACCGACCCAATCCTGACTTTTATTTCCTTAAGAGACGCCATTTGCTAATCACTTGATATATTGTTTCGAAACAGCAGAAGCCACGTTGCGGAGAATCGTTTCGATCGCAGGATTGATAAGTCCCGATTTCAAACTTTTCAACACGTCTTCCTGATGATTCAATTCGAGGTTGTTCAGAAAATCGTTTTCAAATTCAGACACTTTTTCCACAGGAACATCCTTCAGCAAGCCATTGGTCCCACAATAAAGGATCGCGATTTGCTTCTCGATGGGCATGGGTGCATATTGAGGCTGAACGAGCAAGGTAGTATTTTTCTTACCCTTATCGATGGTCATCGCCGTCACGGCATCCATGTCACCTCCAAATTTGGTGAACGCCTCCAATTCGCGGTATTGCGCCTGGTCGATTTTCAGCGTGCCCGCCACTTTTTTCATGGCTTTCACCTGAGCCGAACCACCCACACGGGAAACAGAAATACCCACGTCAATGGCTGGACGAACCCCTGAGTTAAATAAGTTTACATCTAAGAAAATCTGGCCGTCAGTGATGGAAATCACATTGGTGGGGATATATGCCGACACGTCACCCGCTTGAGTTTCGATCAAAGGCAATGCCGTCAAAGAGCCTCCAGCTACCACTTTCCCTTTCAAGCTTTCCGGAAGGTCGTTCATTTGTTCGGCCACTTCCTGCTGCTCAATAATTTTAGCGGCACGTTCCAGCAACCTGGAGTGGAGATAGAAAATGTCACCAGGATAAGCTTCACGTCCAGGCGGGCGGCGCAGGATCAACGACATTTCACGGTATGCCACGGCCTGCTTCGACAAGTCGTCGTAAACCACCAGGGCATGGCGGCCAGTGTCGCGGAAAAATTCCCCGATGGCAGCACCGGCAAAAGCGGAATAATATTGCAGGGCAGCAGGATCGGCTGCGGTGGCTGCCACCACGATGGTGTAGCCCAGCGCTCCTTTTTCGCGCAATATTTCTACGATGTTGGCCACCGTTGAGGCCTTTTGCCCGATCGCTACGTAGATGCAATATACGGGGTCTCCCGATTCGTAGTTTGGTTTCTGGTTAATGATGGTGTCCAGCGCGACAGCCGATTTCCCTGTCTGGCGGTCGCCGATAATCAACTCGCGTTGTCCGCGGCCAATAGGGATCATCGCGTCCACCGCTTTCAGCCCAGTTTGCAAAGGTTGAGTCACTGGCTGACGGTAAATAACTCCGGGAGCCTTGCGTTCCAAAGGCATTTCAAGCAATTCACCCAAGATAGGTCCTTTGCCGTCGATTGGGTTTCCCATCGGATTGATAACGCGTCCCAGCATCCCCATCCCGACATTGATGGATGCAATTTTTCCGGTACGCTTCACGGTGTAGCCCTCCTTGATGTCAACGGAAGCCCCCAGCAAGACGGCCCCCACATTGTCTTCTTCAAGGTTCATCACCACCGCTTTGTCTCCGTTGTCAAATTCCAGCAATTCGCTGGCTTCGGCATTGTTGAGCCCATAGATGCGGACAACGCCGTCACCCACGCCAAGCACCGTACCAATTTCATCCAAATGGACTGTGCTGTTGATGCTCTCTAACTGCTGTTTCAGAATTTCGGAAACTTCACTCGGTTTTATATTTCCTGCCATGTTTCTTTTCTATTCAAAATTAAATATCCAGTTTCCAGACTTCTAACCAGAAACGGATATCCGATTAATACCCTTTTCTGCTGTTTTCAGCAATAAATTGTTTTTTTATCAGATTCAACTGGGTTTTCACCGACGCATCCAGGCGATAGGTGTCGAAGTCGAAAATAAATCCGCCTCCGATGGTAGGATCCAGTTCCGTTTCGAGTTCGAGGTAGCCCGGTTTCACTTTCTGGAAGATGGCCCTGATTTTCTCAAGCAACACCTTGTCTGCCGGAGCAGCCGTGATAAGAGTTCCTGAATTGATGTTTTTCGATTGCCGGTACAGGCCTTCAAAAGTCAACGCAATGAATCTCAAGAGGCTTTCACGGCGATTTTTCAACACCAGATCCATGAAACCACTATAAGCCGAACTGGGGTTATTTACCACCGACAAAAGCAACTTCCGTTTGTCCTTCACGCCCAGGATGGGATTATCCAGTGCCTTAAGGAGCGTAGGTTCTTTGCGGAGCGTTTTCTCGAGAAGCATCATTTCCTGAAAAACGGTCTCTTCCAAATGCGACTCTTGCGAAAAAGCAAGCAGGGCCTTGGCATATCGTTTAGATATTAGTCCAATATTCATACTATCTAAGATTTAGAGACCAGAGCCTCGTCCACCAAGCGGTCGATCAGGTCAAGCTGAGCTTTTTCTGTTCCAAGGGAACTTCTCAATATTTTCTCGGCTACACCCACCGACAGTTCCGCCATTTGGAGGCGAAGGTCGCGCATAGCCTGTTCCTTTTCGGTCTGAAGCTGCTGCTTGAAAAGTTGCAATTCCTTCATGCCTTCGGTTTTGGCCTGGTTACGAGCTTCACCGATAATGCGATCGCGTGTTTCGGCTGCCTCCCGGAGAATTTTCACTTGCTCTGCTCTGGCCGAGGCTACCAATTCGTCGCACTCTTGCTTGATGGAGACAACTTTTTCGTTCGCCTTCTTGGCAGCCTCAATCGAATCGTGGATATACGAAGCACGTTCTTCCACGGACTTGGTAATCACAGGAAAACCAAATTTGGCCAAGATGAAGAAGACGATGCTGAATGAAAGCAGCATCCAAAAAAGAAGTCCGAAATCGGGTGACAACAACATAGCTGTATATTCTATTTAGATTATTTCAAGATAAATCCACAAAGAACGATTGCAAACAGGGCAACACCTTCCACAAGTGCCGCAGCAATAATCATGGTGGTACGAATATCCCCTACTGCATCTGGCTGACGAGCGATTCCCTCGCAGGCAGAACCTCCGATGCGGCCTACGCCAATGCCTGCTCCTACGGCAGCCAAACCAGCGCCAATAGCTGCACCTAAACC
>MKRS01000828.1 GCA_001897035.1 Bacteroidales bacterium 45-6 | reverse complement strand
CAACCAATATGCCAAGGGCCTGAAGGAAATCCACCATCCCCAAAACCCCTTTGGTGGGATGCTCCAAATACTCGCGATCCATCTTGCGCATCAATTCCATATCTTCCGATTGATCCTTCACCGGTTTATAATATACCTTGTTACGGTTCACTCCCAAAAGTTCACATTGGCGGCGTATGCTCAGATCCGCTCTCGGGGAAACTATTTCTTTGAGGACTTCAGTATTCCCAGTTTTTCTGAGGCCCTCTTGCAAAAATCGACTTCAACCTCCAAGCGCCCTATCTTCTCGTACAGGGCTTGTTCTCGTTTGGCGGCTGTTCCTTGATGGCCTCTATCGCTACTTGCGCTTTAAAGGCAGCGGTGTGTTTTTTTCTTGTTGTTTTCATATTGGGTAAAATTAATCGTTTTTTATTAAACTTACCCAGTGGTATCTTTTTACGGGAGTAGTATACCGAGGACGGGAGTCGGCATACATTTACATACTATTGATCTTCTAATTTTTGAATTATCCATTCAGAATTTTTACTTTCTCTACATGCATAATATCCCAATGGTAGATTGGCAATGGTCAATATGGAATTGTCGATATTAACTGCTTCTTCTAAAGAAATAATTCTAAAATCTTTTTCATCGCAGTCTTCAATCCCAGAGAACTGCCAGGCTCCATCTTCTTTGAAATGATAAACATACAAGATAGGGCTATGAAAATCTAATATAAATCTTGTAGTAAAAACCGCAGTATTCAAATTATCTGCAAATATATATTTCATACTAATTAGTTTTATTGCCTTTTTTTAAGTTTTCTTCTTTAGAGATAACCCTCAAATTAGAATTATCGTTAGAGCCACCTTTCGATTTGGGTTCTATATGGTCAACTTCTGCTTGATCTAAATCAGCTTTTTGCCCCTTAATATTTTTTTTGGGTTGATTTAAAGGTCTGCCGTCCCCATCGCTAGTTAATTGACCACCGTTTTGCCTCTTATTTTCTTCAAGTATTCTTTTTCGTTGGGAAGGTGTCGTAGATTTTCCCGATCCAACATTTTTAGGATTAGCTACATCCCCGTATTTACCCTCTTTTATTTCTTTTGTTCCTTGAGTTTTATTCTCTCCGTTCGTTTGCGATACACTTTGCTTATTTTGGCCAGTAAGCGTTTTATAACTATTTACTGCCTTATCAATAACTTGATTTACGGCGTGAACATAAGCATGAC
>MKRS01000827.1 GCA_001897035.1 Bacteroidales bacterium 45-6 | reverse complement strand
GACACCTGTGCGGCGTTTTACGTCCTCGGCAATGGCGTCACATTTGCTTTTGGTTCTACTTGCCAGCATTATTTCACTAAATACATCGTGGTTTTGAGCAACTTTGTTAACGACAACAGTGCCAACGCCGCCAGCACCGATAATCAGAACTTTTCCCATGTTTTTTATTTCTTAATAGGTTTAATGCAATTTATTCGGTTGAATTTTACCTCCTACAAAAGTACAACAATTTATGGTTTGAAAAAATTGAAAAATGTAAAAGAGCAAGCAGCAAGCATGAAGATATGGTGAAGTCATGTGCGGTTTTATTCGCGATATACGGCTTCTTGGGTTACTTTTTGACTGAGCAAGTTGAACCTGTACCTTTTCTTGTTTTTCCGTTTTTTCTTTGGCTCGATGTTCGTGAGTTTGTAGATGGTGCCGTCTGCAAATTCATGTAGCACCGTCAAATGCTTCCTCTTCATTATATCTTGTAGCGACAGCAAGTCGGTGTTTGGTTCCAAGTTGAACCAGATGAGTATGATCGGCGATTCGTCCATAAACATCTTCACGTCCGATTTATAAGCCTTTTCGGGGAGCATGTCCACAGCGTAGTTGGTGTAGAGATATACGGCCTGGTTGTGGTTGGAATAGACCATCGAATCGGGATGGAAATAGGTAGAGTGTTGTTTCAGGTAGTTGATGGTGGGTGATTCTTTCCAGATGTCTTCCGTGTATCCGGGTATTCCCGAATCTTTCATGAAGGAGTAGTTGTCGGCGTTGATGCTGAAATAACCGACGCACGCCAGCGCATACACAATGGCAAAGACGATGGAGAGTTGCCACTGGTATTTTTTCTGCTCCACCCTTTTTATCAAGGAGGGTATTTTGTGGCTCATTCCCCAGATAAAAGGAAGAAATGCAGGCGACAAAAGCCGGTTGTTGATTTGTTCGTAGCGCGAAATCGTCGATGTGACGATGATGAAGCTGACGTAAATGATGAAAAACACCAGCACGATGTTTTCATAAGTTTGATATTTGCCTTCCTTGCGCCAGTTGAGGTAGAGCAGCCAGGCGAAAAACAGCATCACTCCCACGCATAAAGCAATTTCCAGGAGGTAGTTGACCCCTTTCAGGGAAGACCATTCCGAAAAAATGCGGGCGGAATAGGCGACGTTGTCCGATAGTGGCGTTATCCCTTTTTGCCGAGGCCCCGTCAGATGCTGGGAGTTCATCGCATTCCTTATCAAATTTGCGACTACCAGCGAGCAACTGGCAATCGAGAAAACCGCTGTATGAAGGAGTCTTGTTCTCCAGCTTGATGCTCTGTTGAAGGCTATCAGCACGAAACCTGTTGCCACCAAGGTGATCCCCACAAAACGGGTGTCGAAAGCCACTGCGATCACTGCCGCAGTCAGTATCAAGTAGGCAAGATTGGGTTTGGCTAAATAGGAACGCATGCTCAAAAAGAATAGCAGGCTCAGGAGGATAAAAAGCGTTTCCGACCAGAGCATGGAGTAAATCTCGATCAGGGCGGGACTCAGGGAGATGACGCTGAGCAGGACTACCTTATAGATTCTCGATTGTGCGGTGAAACGGCTCATTAGAATGCCGCTCAGAAAAATGACTATGCCGAACATGGTGGCGTTGAGCAAAGGAGCGCAGTCCAAAATATCGACTTGCGTGATTCCCATCACGGAAGCAAGAAAGAAGGGGTAGAACAAGGGGAAAGCCACGAGCGGGTTGCCATCAAAGAGGGCAAAGCCTTCGCCGTTTGCAAAGTTGCGGGCCGTGCTGATATAGGCTACCGAATCGGGAGAAATGCCGATTCCCCCGTGCCGAGCGAAAATGTGAATGATGGCAAAACCTACGACCGAGGCAAGTAATGAATCTCCATGCTTGTATAAGAAATGCCTGGTAAATGATAATTTCATTGCGAGATTAACAACATCTGATTTTACTATTTTTCTTCTTCCAAATTTAATGTGAACATACAAAGGAAATTGCAGCTATATCTCCTTGTATGAAAGATGTCAACGGGATTGGAACTCTCATGCTGGATGAAGCTCCAATACGAAACGGCAACCTTTTGTGTAAGTCTTGTCCAACGTGAGCGAGCCATTCAGTTTGGTGGCGATCAGGGCGCAGATAGGCAAGCCTAAGCCGTCTCCTCCCGAAAGATCCCTCACATCCGTGAAGGGCTTGAATAGGTTCTCTTGCGCTTCGGCAGGAATCCCTTTTCCAGTGTCGGTGACGATGAACTGATACGTATGCGCTCCCCGTTTCTTCACTTCGAGCCAGATTTTTCCTCCTTCAGGAGTATGTTCGAGGGCATTGTTCAACAGGTGGGACAAGATGTGTTCCAATTGTTCCGGGTTGCTCTTGATGTTCAGGCGAGGCGATTCGACTGTGGTTGTGATGTTTTTGCTGACCTTGCCCTTTGCCTTGTTTATGGTGGCTTCGCAAAACGAGCTAAGTTCGATGTTCGATGCTTCGAAACCTTCCGCAATGGTGTTTTCGAGTGCCGACAATTCCTGTATGTGTTCCGAGAATACGAGCAACGCCTTCACTCCCGGATGCGAAGCGTCCATCGTGTTGAGCGTCGGCTCCATTTGAGCCGATATGTTTTGGATGAATTTGCTTTTGAGTTCGTTGTGTTCTTTGGCAATTTCGATCGCCTTTTTTTGCTTGCGAGTGAGCAGCATGAAGCGCATCAGCAGGATAGCACCGAGTATCAATGCTCCGGCAAGGATGGCGATGACGATGCTCAGGGCGACGATGATGTATTTTTTCGTGGAAAGGGAATTCTCTTTGTCGAGGACGGTCTGCTGGCTTTCGTCGAATTTTCGCTTCATCACGCTCAATTCATCTTTGGCAGTGAGCGCTTTTGCCGAGTCAGTCCACACGATGTATTTGTCGTAGGTTTGCGCGACTAATCCGGCATTGTTCGATTTCACGCCGATCCGTATCAGGGTTTTGTAACATTCGCTTACCTTTTGATAGTTCTTTTGACTCTTGTATTTGGCAATCAATCCTTTGAACGTGTTGTCTCCTTGTTGTGCCATCCCAAAGGTGTAGTAGTATGTGGCTTCGGTGTAGAGGTAGTCGTTGGCGGTTTCTTCGTTCTTGGAGGCGATGGAGAACGAACGCATTACGTCCAAGAATTGTTTGGATTGTGCGGGTCGTTTCATGGCGACATACATCTGATAGCGCACCTTGTTGATCTTGTAGCGTAAGGCAGGCATCTGTTTGCCCGATTGCTGCTCGCCCACCAAAACCTTCTGCTCCATTCCCCGGCAGAGGTCGAACGACTCTTTGTAGTAATTCTCCTTGTAATAGAGCGCGGCAGTCTGCACTCCGCATTCCACTGCTTTTTCGAAGTTTTGCCGCGCGCCATAAGCTTCGTAAGCTTTCAGGAAGAGGTAGCGGGCTTTCGTGAATTCTTTTTGTGCGAGGAAAGTTTGTGCCTGGCTTGCCAGTTTGTCAGCGGGGTCTGAATTTTGCGCCAGCGTGTTCGTGCAAAGCAAGGTAATGATCGAGAAAAAGAGGATAAGTCGTTTCATATATTTTGATAAGAATAAAGTGATAATCAAAGTTCGATAAATTTATTCAAATATTTACCTTGCAGAGGTTAAAAAATAGATGCGGGGTGGATAATAATTTTAGAGAATGGTATCTAAGTAGCATACTATTGAGTCGGACGGCCTATTTAGTTAAGCCTTATTTCTCAAATTTTAGATAAATTTTGTGCCAAATGGTCATAACTAAGAAAAGCACAAACTCCAACGAGTTCGTGCTTTTCTATACCTATTGTTTTGAAATTTAGAAATTTGAAATGAGTGCTTCCAACGCTTTGGTCAAGCCTTCAGTGTTTTTGCCTCCTGCTGTGGCGAAATGCTTTTGGCCTCCGCCTCCACCTTGGATGTTGGCGGCTGCTTCACGCACCATTTTTCCGGCATCTAAGCCGTTTGCCACCAAGTCATCGGTGAGCATCACCAAAAGTTGAGGCTTGCCGCTTTCGTGGGTTGCCGCCACGAAGGCTGTGCTTTCGTTGCTTTGGGC
>MKRS01000826.1 GCA_001897035.1 Bacteroidales bacterium 45-6 | reverse complement strand
GAAAATCACTCGAAAACGGACATATTTCCATCTTCGAATACCTTTCTCAGCTTTCGGACATCAATAACTTCTGTTCCGACTGATTGATGTCCGAAAGCTGAGTAAGGTATTCGAAGATGGAAATATGTCCGTTTTCGAGTGATTTTCGGAGTAAATCCCGTGAGTCAAAACTCTTGAAAGAAGCACTGTATTCGTCCAAAATCTGTTTGAGAGCCAACACATTTTCGTATTCTCTCCGCAATCCGTTTTCCTGCAGGATTTCTTGATTTCCAACCAATGTTTGAGATAAGATGGCCTGTGCTTTCGCCAGTTTCACTTTGTTGCGGTTTTCCCACAATGGGATGGAAATTCCAAAATGGACACCGTTGAAACGTTCAGGCTGGATGTAGTCCATCCGGTAGCCGATGCTCCATCTCGGCAATCCTTGCGATTGGGCCACTTTCACTTGCGATTGAGCCACCAGGCTTTCGCTTGCCAACCGATGCAATTGCGGATCGTTTGCGAGATTCAGCCGAAGCAAATCATCAAACGAGGTCAACAAGCCGTTGTCGGGAGGAAACACAGTATCTGTCAGTTCGATGGGTTGCCCGTTGTTGAGGTCACGCAATCGGCGCAATCGGTCGGCACGTTCTATCTCGTTTTTGCGGTAATCGTTCTGCACCTCCATTCGCCACAGGTTGGCCTTGTTGAGATCGATGCGACTGATGTCGTTGATCGCAAAACGTTTTTGGCACGATTGAAAGAATTGCTCGGCCAACGTGCGCCGATTTTCCAACAACAGTTTCTGCTTGTTCAGAAACACCAGCTCCAAGCACAACCCCTGCGCTTCGAGCAGCACCTCATGCCGTGTAATGCGGCATTGGGCATCAATCAACTTCGACTTTTGCCCCACCACCTTCCGCTTGGCTGAATACAGGGTGGGAAAATCAAATTCCTGAACCACTTTCAATTCTGTTTCTCGGCCATTATTCGTCGCTTTGTTTCCGAAGGAATAATCCAAATCAATGCTCGGGTTGCTTAAATTCAATTCGGTGGAAGCACCGATTCGATGAATTTCAGCCTGCTGAACCGCCGCCCGCAAGCTGCGATTGTTCTGTTCGATGCTTTTCAACACTTCTCCAATTTGGTTTTGTGCGGTGGCCGACATTGTTGCCAAACAGACAAAAAGGGTAACTACAATCCGGTGTTTATTATATTTTATTTGTTTCATCAGGGATTCATTTTTCTTCGTTGATACTACTTTTCTTTCCTCTTGATTCTCCCAACGAATACACAATTGGGATAATAAATCCATTGAGCAAGGTCGAGGTGACCAATCCTCCAAGAATCACCTGCGCCATCGGGCTTTGGATTTCATTTCCCGGCAAATCGCCGCTCAGAGCCAAGGGAATCAATGCCAAGGCGGAACACAATGCCGTCATCAAGATGGGGTTCAATCGGTCAATAGAACCTTGCACGATGCGGTGGGTCAGGTCGTAACCCTCCTGCCTCAGTTGCTCGTAATGGGCCACAAGCAAAATGCCGTTGCGGGTAGCAATTCCAAACAGGGATATGAACCCGATAATGGACGAAATGCTCATCACGCCCGAAGTCATCCAGATAGCCGCCACCCCGCCAATAAGTGCCAAGGGCAGATTAATCAAAACGATGGAGGTCAGTTTCATACTTCTGAATTCCTGAAACAGTAGCCCGAAAATGGCCAGCAAAGCAAAAACCGAAGTGATAGCCAGCACTCGGGAAGCCGTGGCAGCACTTTCAAACTGTCCGCCGTATTCGATGTGATACCCCTCCGCAAGCTGGATGTTGTCGTTGATGTTCTTCTGGATGTCGTCCACCACGCCTTGAAGATCGCGCCCGCTGACATTGGCTGAAATCACAATCTTGCGTTGCACATTTTCCCGGTTAATGGAATTGGGGCCGGTGGTGGATACAATTTCAGCCACATACGAAAGTGGTACTTTCTTCAGCTTGCCGTACTCGTCTTCGATGTGCGAATCCATCATCAAATTGCCGATGGATTCCATATTGAGGCGGGTGTCGTCGTTCGCTTTGAGGGTGAGGTCAAACACTTGCCCGTTGTCATTCACCTGCGACACCACTTTGCCAGAGAAGGCTGTGCTCACGAAATCGGAGAACTCCTTCACCGAGATGCCAAACCGAGCCAACATTTCCCGCTTGGGGCGGATCTGCAACTGCGGCGATTCCGTAAGCATCTCCACATTGAGATCGGCAATGCCTTTCACCGAACTGATCGTCGATTTGATTGTATTCGCCGTGCGATACAACTCGTTCAAATTGGGGCCAAACAGCTTGATGGCAATGTTGGCGCGCGTTCCCGACAACATGTGGTCGATGCGGTGGGAAATGGGTTGTCCTATTTCGAAATTCAATCCTTTGAAGTTTTCGAGGCGATGACGAATGTCTTCCAACACTTCGGCTGCCTTTCTATCCTTGAGCTGGAATGGAATTTCAAATTCGGAAGTATTCACCCCAAAAGAGTGTTCGTCCAATTCGGCCCGACCCGTTTTTCGCCCGATGGTAATCACTTCGGGAATTTCTTTCAGCGATCTTTCGATTTCTTGAGCCATCTTGTCCGATTCTTCCAACGAAATTCCCGGTTTGGCACTGGCCGAAACGGTGAACGAGCCTTCGTTGAACGTGGGCAAAAAGCTCCTTCCTATAAAGAATAGTGAAGCAATGGTCGGAACAAGCAGCACAAGCGAGGCGCTAAGCAACATTTTTTTGTGTCTGAGGGCATAGTTTAGTGCTTTCACATAGATTTGCTTCAACTTGCGGGCCAACCAAGGTTCTTGGTGGTGGCGTTCGAGCATTTTTCCATTCTTCAGCAAATAACTACATAGAATCGGAGTAATGGTCATGGCCACAAACAAGGAAGCAAACAGCGACACCACAAACGAGATACCCAGCGGGGCCAACATACGCCCTTCCATTCCCGTCAGGAAAAACAAGGGCATGAAAGTGACCATCGTAATCAGCGTTGCTTTCACCACAGACGAACGGATTTCCGCCGAACCGTGATAGACAACAGACATAATGGATTCCCTTTCTGCGGGCGGCTTCCGATGATTCTCCCGCAATCGCCTATATACATTTTCGACATCGATGATGGCATCGTCCACCAGTGAACCGATAGCAATTGCCATTCCCCCGAGGCTCATCGTGTTGAGGGTCATCCCCATGGCTTTGAGTGCAAGAACCGCCACAACTAAGGACAAGGGGATGGCCAAAAGCGAAATCACGGTGGTGCGCCAATTCATCATAAAAAAGAACAACACTACGATAACAAATACCGAACCTTCCAGCAAAGCTCGTTGGATGTTGTCTATGGAGCTTTCGATAAAACGGGATTGGCGGAAAATCTGTGTGTTCACCTTCACATCCGGAGGAAGTGATTTCTGCAAATTGCCGATGGTTGCTTCCAACTTTTCTGTCAATTCCAGCGTATTGGTATTCGGTTGTTTGGTGACGGTCATCAGTACACCCGACTGTCCATCCACACTCGCAACGCCGAGTTTGGGCGATTTGCTTCCCATTTTCACCTCGGCAATATCGGCCAGTTGAATAGGATAAGAATTGCGGTTAGCGATGACGATTTTTCCCAAATCTGCAACCTTATTGGTGGATGCCATTCCCCGGATAATGTATTCGTTTCCATATTGATACAACACACCTCCCGAAGCATTCTGGTTGGCATCTTCCAACACGCTTTCCACCTCTTCGATGGAGATTCCGTAAGATTTCATCCGCATCGGATCGAGCAAGATCTGGTATTCCTTGATTTCTCCACCGATCACCGACACCTGCGCCACACCACCCGTTGCCACCAGCCGTGGACGAACAGTCCAATCAGCCAAGGTGCGGAGATCTTGCAAACTGGTTTTTTCGGACGTGAGGCTGATAAAGAGGACTTCTCCCAAGATGTGATCTGCCCCCCAAAAGTTAGACAAAAAACTTTTGGGGTATTTTTATGTCAACAAAAAGAAAGCAACGAAAGCATAGTCTTTCAGAGAAATTAGAGGT
>MKRS01000825.1 GCA_001897035.1 Bacteroidales bacterium 45-6 | reverse complement strand
TGGATCCGGAAGACGAATAGTCGTAATGGTTGATTTCGAGCAACGATTCTTTGGAGAACTTGCTTTTGAGGCGGAACAAGTCGCCGAAAGCGATGAGCGCATGAACGTTGGCCACGTCGCCCGAAATGGTAGTTTCCGGTGTCGGCGCTTGGTCTGTCAGCACGAGGCGTTTACAGAGGTCGGCCCACGATTCCACTCCGGTATATCGGTCGGTGAACTTCAACATTTTGTCGTAAGTCATGCTTTTTCCGTCGATAAACAGTTCGCCTATTTCCTTGGCTTCCTTCCATTTGTCGGCTCTTTGCGGTTTCTGCAAAACAGTTCCCGGCGAAGCTTGGTAGGCCAGCACCTTCATCAGCAAGCCCAATCCGGCGCCGATCCCGGCTTGTCCGGCATCCGTGTCCTTGTAGCGATCCTTGTACAAGATGAGGCAAGCTTCGCGCAAGTCTTTTTCGATGTAAGCATAAACTTCATCGGCAGAGGCACGTGCCAATACCGTCTGGCTCAATTCGGATTTCTCTGGTTGGATGGGGACTCCGCCGAAAGAGCGTACCAAGTTGAAATAGAACAACGCCCTCAGCAATTTTGCCTGCCCGAGGATGTAACGCATTTGCTGCGCCCCGTTCGAATAATCGGCATTGTAAACCACGTTGGGAACTGCCGAAATGACCTGGTTGGCCAGGTTGATTCCCCGGAAGTTCACCTGATACCTTTTCAGGATATAGGAGTTCTCGGTATTGAACTGGAAGTTGAGCAACTGGCTCAGATCCGAAGATTCGTTGTCCTGCATGTTGTAGGCGTTGTCGCTGATACTTTCTCCGAAAATCAGCTCGCTGAGCTGGTAGTCTTCTGTTTGCATCAGGCCGTAAACAGAGTTCAGGCTGATGCGCAGATTATTCAATTTCGCTTGATAATCTTCCACAGCCACACTCCCTTTTGGACTTACGTCGAAGAAATCGTTACACGCCGAAAGGCACAAAACGGGAATGAGCAACATTAATATCTTGATTCTTTTCATTTTTTTCTCGTATTTTTTCAAACAAAACTATAAAGCACTTTCAGGTTTCTACAAGTCCAGGATGAGGCCGAAAGTATAGGTACGAGGCTGCGGATAGCGTCCCTCATCGATGCCAAGGTACAAGTTGTTGGATTCCTGTCCGTAGGTTTTCCCAATTTCCGGGTCGAGCCCCTTGTATTTGGTGGCCGTGAAGAGATTGGTAGCTGCTCCGTATATGCGTAAGGAAGCGAGGCCAAACTTGCTGCACAGGTTCTTGCTGAAGTTGTATCCCAACTGGATGTTTTTCAGACGCAAGTAAGAGCCATCCTCGATGTAGAAGTCCGAATTACGGAAGTTGAAATCGCGGATCGTGCTGTTTGTATTGGGAGCAGGCACTGTTCCATTTGGATTTGCACCCCAGTTGCTCCTGTAATTGGTGGCAGGGTTGCCCGGAGTTCCTCTCCACACCACATCCATGTAATTGGCCATCACATTGGAAACTCCTCCTGCATCATAGGTGGAATACAAGTAGCGGCGGGTGGCGTTGTAGATCTTGTTGCCATACACACCTTGGAAGAACAAGTTGAGGTCGAACCCAGCATATTCGAAGTTGAAATTGAATCCGTAATAGAACGAAGGATGAGGGCTTCCGAGATAGGTCTTGTCAGCATCGTCGATGACTCCGTCTTTGTTGATATCCACAAATTTCATGTCGCCGGGGCCAAAGGCATAATCCGTCTTGAATGTGGCCAGCTTGCTGACGTCCTCGTTTTCCTGAATGATTCCCGCTGTTTTCCAACCATAGAACGCACCGATAGGCAGACCTACCATGGTCTTGTTCGTGTAGCCCAGATCGGCTACGTTTCCGCCGTAGATGGGGTCGTTGCTGGCACCCAAGCTGGTCACCTTGTTTCTGATGAAGGAGATGTTTCCGCCGAATCCATATTTGAACTTATTGATTTTATCGGTCCAATTAGCCTGGATTTCCACCCCTTTGTTCTTCACGCTGCCAGCATTTTGCAACGGGATCGCATTGCTGTCGTAGCCTAAGTAATAGGGGAGTGGCACGGCGATGAGCATGTCCTTGGTGCTTTTGGTGAAGAAGTCCACACTGGAGGTGAACCGGTTGCTGAACATGTTGAGGTCGAATGCCAAGTTCACGGATTCAGTCCTTTCCCATGAAATATCTGGATTGCCGATTTGCTTGATGCTCATGGCTTCCTTGATGGTGGGGTTCACGGCCCCGTAGATGTAGTATCCGTCCGACTTGACATAGGTGCCGTAAGTGAAGTCGCCCACGCGGTTGTTACCCAGTTGTCCCCAGCCCAGACGAACTTTCAACAAGGAAATCTGGCTGACATTCTGCATGAAGTCTTCGCCCGAAATTTTCCATCCCAAAGATGCGCTCGGGAAATATCCCCAGCGGCTTTTCTTGAAGCGGGAAGATCCGTCGGCACGGAAATTGGTCTGCAACAAGTATTTCCCCTTGTAGTCGTAAGACACGCGGCTGATGACGCCCAGCGACCTCCAATAGGTGGAATATCCCCACACATTTTTTCCAAGGCTGGCGAAATCGAGTGCGTCATATCCTTCGTCGTATCCACCCATGCCATAACCATAAGAACCGTCTTTTTCGTAATCGTTCAGTTCCATAGTTTGGCCGATCATGGCCGAAAGATTGTGGTCTTTGTTGAATGTTTTGGTATATGTCAGGACATTGTCAAGGCTGATGTTTGTATTTTTGGTGGTTTCCCTTTTGATGTCGTGCCTGTTGTCGTTAATCACCGTTTCGCTCAGGTTGTAGCGGTTGTAATAGCTATCCAGCCCGTTGGTGGTGGTGATGCTTGCCCTCGAGTTGAGGGTGAGCGAGGGAAGGATGTTCCAATTCAACGTCAATTGGCTGATCATCACGTCGCGGTGTTCCTGATAGACAGCGCGGCGTATTTTTTCGACAGGAGTGCTCCAGATATATTCCCCGTAGGAGTTCTTTGTTTGAGCCAGCGGGTTGTAAATCAAGGCGTATTTCACAACGCCATAAGCGCCATCTTCTTCCACCACGTCCCTGTTTGCTTTGGAATAATTCATGCTGAGTCCCAAAGATACTTTCTTTGACAATTTGGCATCCATTTTGCCCAGCAAGTTGTAGCGGTCATACTGGCTACGGTCAACAATTCCTTGTGTGCTTTGCACGTTTCCACTTACGTAGTAGGTGATGTTCTTTGCCCCACCTCCCACGGAGAGGCTGTATTTCTGCACCAGTCCCTTGCGGGTAATCACGTCCCACCAGTTGCTTCCGCTTTGGAGCAATGCGGCGTTGTCATCCCTGACGGATAGCTTGCCGTCGGGATTCAATTGGGTGCGGGTATATGTGTTGTTGGCATAATCCTGGAAATAGATGTATTGGTCTTTCGACATGATGTCGGGGTTTTTCCAGGCTTCTTGCCAGCCCACATAGGAGTTGAACGAGATCTGCGGTTTTTCCCTTTCCGATCCGGAACGGGTGGTAATCAGCACAACCCCGTTTGCGGCTCTCGATCCATAGATGGCCGAGGAAGCTGCATCTTTCAATATCTCGATGGAAGCGATGTCGTCCGAAGCCAGAAAGTTGATGTTGTCCACCGCCGTACCGTCCACGATGTAAAGTGGGTCGGAATCGTTCACTGTGCCTGCTCCACGAATGCGGATAGAAGTGTTGGCACCCGGGGATCCCGAGTTTTGCACGATTTCCACCCCGGCGGCTTTTCCTTGTATTGCTTGAGCCACACCTGTTGTGGGCATGTTGCGCACATCCTTGGTGTTGACGGAAGACACGGATCCGGTGAGGTCGCTTTTCTTTTGAACACCGTAGCCGATGACCACAAACTGCTCCAGTTCCACGGCGTTTTCCTTTATCTTGATTTCAAAGCTTGTCCGACCGCTCATGGGGACCGTCTGGGTGGCGTATCCCAAGTAAGAAACGATGATTTCGGAGTTCAAGTCGTTTACCTTGAGTGTGAATTTGCCGTCCATGTCGGTTGCTGTGCCGATGGAGGTGTTTTTTATTTTAATTG
>MKRS01000824.1 GCA_001897035.1 Bacteroidales bacterium 45-6 | reverse complement strand
GTCGAGGTGGAAGCCATTCGCGAAAAAGTGTATCCTAAGACTCGGGGCAAACTGGCCATGCTGTTCGTGGGTGGTTCGCGGGCTCACCACTACCAGGACTTGTTTGAAGAACTGGGAATGACCACCATCGCTGCGGGATACGAATTCGGGCACCGCGACGATTACGAAGGGCGCAAGGTGATCCCGACCATTCAAATCGATGCCGATAGCCGCAACATCGAGGAAATCACCGTCACGAAAGATGAAACCCGATACAGCCCGCGCAAGACGGAAGAAGAATTGAAAGCGCTTGATAACGAGCTGGAATTCACCGAATACAAAGGGATCATGAACCAAATGGACAAAGGGACCTTGGTGATCGATGACTTGAGCCATTATGAAATGGAAAAGTTGATTGAAAAATACCGTCCCGATGTGTTCTGTGCCGGCATCAAGGAAAAATTTGCCGTGCAAAAGATGGGCGTGCCTTTGAAGCAATTGCACAACTACGACGTGGGTGGTCCTTACGCCGGATTCAAAGGAGCGATCAATTTCTACAAGGACATCGAGCAGATGGTGGGAGCTTCGGTTTGGAAAGAGCTGAAGGCACCTTGGGAGAGCGAAGCCTACATCGAGGCAGAATTTGCTTGCTAAGCGGATTGTACAACAATTTAAACGAAAAAAATCATGTTACTACGTCATACAACAGCAAAAGAAATTGATCGCAAGGCTTTGACGATCAACCCTGCAAAGACATGCCAGCCAGTGGGCGCCATGTATGCAGCTTTGGGTTTGCATGGATGTCTTCCCCACAGCCACGGCTCGCAGGGATGTTGCTCCTACCACAGAAGTGCCCTGACCCGCCACTTCAAGGAGCCGGTGATGGCTTCCACGAGCTCGTTCTCGGAAGGGTCGTCCGTCTTTGGTGGATCGTCCAACCTGGTGAGCGCCATCGAGACTATTTTCTCGGTCTATAGCCCGGATGTGGTGGCTGTCCACACCACTTGCTTGTCGGAAACCATCGGTGACGACATGACCCAGATCATCTCCAAAGCCAACGAAGAAGGCAAAATTCCCGAAGGAAAAAGGGTGATCTTTTGCAACACTCCGAGCTATGTGGGAACGCATGTGACGGGCTATGCCAATCAGGTGTCCTCTTTTGTGAAAAGCTTTTCCACGGCTACTCCTAAAAAGAAAAACGTGGTGAACCTCGTGGCCGGATGGATGGAGCCAGCCGACATGCGCGAGATCAAGCGGATAGCCTCCGTGATGGAAGCGCGCACCATCATGTTTCCTGATATGACCGACGTTCTGGATGCTCCTCTGACGGGAACTTACAAAATGTACGAACAAGGAGGAACCACCATCCAGGACATGATCGCTACGGGCGACAGCAAGTTCACGATTGGCCTCGGCCCTTATTGCACGGAAGATGCCTGCGTGAAGCTCGAAAACAAATGCAAGGTGAAATTCGAAGTGCTTGAAATTCCCATCGGACTTAAAGCTACCGACCGCTTCATCACCTCTTTGAGCCGTCATGCCAACCTTCCGGTGCCTGATTCCTTAACGGAAGAGCGCGGCAAGCTGATCGACTTGATCGCCGACAATTCCAAGTACTTCTGGGGGAAAAGGGTGGCGTTGTATGGTGACCCCGACACGCTGATCCCCTTGACCGAATTCTTGTTGACATTGGATATGAAACCTGTGTATATCGTGACCGGAACTCCAGGCAAGCATTTCGATGAGGCCATGACCGAATTGTTGAAAGACAAGGTCCCAGAGGCCAAATTCAAGAGCGGCGAGCGGGCCGACATGTTCCAGCTTCACCAATGGATCAAGCAGGAAGGCGTTGACTTGCTCATCGGAAACTCGTATGGCAAGTATATCGCCCGGGACGAAGATATTCCGTTTATCCGTTCGGGATTCCCGGTGGTGGATCGTCCGGGAAACAATTTCTTCCCCATAACGGGATATGTGGGAGCAACCAACTTGGCCATCAAGATTTTGACAAGCATCCTCGACCACATCGACCGGACTTGTCCCGAAGAAAAGGTGGAATTCCAGATGTAATTTGACAATGTGCCATTTTTTTAATGTGCCAATGTGGTGAATATGCCAATAAAAGAGAGCTTTGGCAATTATCAAATGTAATATTTTAATATTGGCATATTATCGCATTGGTATATTGGCACATCGAGAATTGGCGCATCGAATTATTAATTTAATTTAGGTAATATGGCAAGCTTTTTAAAAGAACGGGAAGACCAGATTGTCACCAAAGGCAAAGATTCCAAAGACTTAGTCGGGGGGAAACGCAGTGCTGCCGGTTCTGTAAGCCAAAGAGCTTGTGTTTTTTGCGGTTCGCGCGTTGTGCTGTACCCGATTGCAGACGCCCTTCATTTGGTGCACGGACCCATTGGCTGCGCATCCTACACCTGGGACATTCGGGGTTCCATGTCTTCCGGACCAGAGCTTCACCGCAGCAGCTTTTCGACAGACTTGCGCGAGAAGCATGTCATTTTTGGCGGCGAAAAACAACTCTACGCCGCTTTGCACGAACTGATCGACAAGCATCAGCCCAAAGCCGCATTCGTCTATTCCACCTGCATTGTGGGAGTGATCGGCGACGATGTGGAATCGGTGTGCAAACGGGTAACGAAAGAAAAAGGTATCCCTGTGATCGCCGTGATGGCCGAAGGTTTTCAGGGAACAAAAAAGGATGGTTACAAAATAGCTTGTGAAGCCATGTTCTCACTCATCGGAACAGATGAAAGTAAAGAAGTCTCTCCTCTTAGCATCAATATTTTAGGCGATTTTAATTTGGCTGGCGAGCTATGGATTCTGACCGAATACTACAAGCGGATGGGGGTTCAGATTCTGGCGTCCATCACAGGTGATGGCCGTGTCAACGATGTTCAGAACGCTCACCGCGCCAAATTGAATGTCGTGCAATGTTCGGGTTCGATGATGCACTTGGCGAAGCTCATGAAGGAGAAATTCGGGATTCCATTTATCAAGGTCTCCTATTTCGGCATCGAAGACATGTCGGATGCGCTCTACGAAGTGGCAAGTTTTTTCAAAAACGAGGAGATGACCGAGCGAGCCCGCGATTTGGTGAAAGACGAACTGATGCAGCTCATCCCGGCACTTGAACCCTACAAACGCGCATTGAAAGGCAAGAAAGCAGCTATTTACGTGGGAGGGGCTTTCAAGGCCATCTCGTTGGTGAAAGCTTTGCGGCTAATCGGGATGCAAACCGTGATTGCCGG
The DNA here is from genome assembly GCA_001897035.1 of Bacteroidales bacterium 45-6. Classification (GTDB taxonomy): domain Bacteria; phylum Bacteroidota; class Bacteroidia; order Bacteroidales; family Dysgonomonadaceae; genus UBA1309. The sequence continues at coordinate 812 of MKRS01000824.1, read as the reverse complement.
CACGCAAACAGGAAACACGGAAGATTATCGCTTGCTGAAAGCGATTTGCGACGATGGTTGCATTCTGGTAGATGATTCCAATCCGGTGGAATTGTCAGAATTTGTGAAGCAGACTGGGGCAGACCTGTTTATCGGTGGGGTCAAGGAAAGGCCCATCGCTTATAAGCTTGGCATCGGATTTTGCGACCACAATCACGAACGCAAGCTGGCATTGGCCGGTTACGAAGGAATGCTCAATTTTGCAAAGGAAGTCTATGGCACGGTAATGAGCCCGGTGTGGCGATTCACGAAATCGCCGCATTCCAAACCTTTCATAGAAGGGGGGAATACTGAATCTAACTGACTTGGTTGTTTGTAACCAGCTCATTATCTTATGTGTGGAATTTGAATTAAAATAAAAACCTTTCTTGCTTTTCACCAGTTGCTGGCGTAAGCTCTTCCCCTCCATCGGAGGGGTGGGGGAGGCGGAAAAAAACGATCAACTATGAGTCTTGTAGAATCAACTAAAAACAAAGATTTGCCCTCGGGAGAAAGTTTCTCCTCGTCGTGCAATGCCTGCAAGCAATGTATGCCTTTGGGTGCTTGCGTGGCATTCAAGGGCATTGAAGGCGTGCTGCCGATGTTGCATGGTTCTCAAGGCTGTGCAACCTACATCCGGCGTTACCTCATCAGCCACTTTCGCGAACCGATGGACATTGCTTCGTCCAACTTTAGCGAAGAAACTACTATTTTCGGGGGAAATAAGAATTTCAACGAAGGCATCGACAACATTATCAGGCAATACCATCCCAAGGTGATTGGCATCGCAAGCA
>MKRS01000823.1 GCA_001897035.1 Bacteroidales bacterium 45-6 | reverse complement strand
TTTTTTTATTGAAAATTGCTTAGAGGCTAACTTGAAGTTGATAAAACGAACGAGGCCGGTTCCAATAGATTGAACCGGCCTCGTTGTCTCTGTATTAAGTGTTGATCTCTATTACTTTCCGATCACTTTTGTTATAGTCTCTCCCACCGGATTGGGAGTCACAAAGTTGAAACCGAGCAAATCGGCCCAGGTTTTGGCGAACTGGTTGTTGTAGTATTGACCTTCTTTGATTTCGCCCAACGGAGGGGTGTCGGGGCCAATCACTGCAAACCAAGTTTGCGAAGAATTCGGCGTTTCGGAGCCGTGGTGTTTCCACATTTCCTGGTCGTTGCCCCGTCCGTGGTCGCAGGTGATGAAGATGGTGGTCTTGTCCTTGTATTCCGGAGTGGACTGGATCCAGTTCCACAAGATACGGAGGAAATCGTCCGAATAGTGGGCCGAATTCAGGTAATCTTCGTATCTACCACCATGTGCGAAGTCGTCGGTTTCGTCAAACGAGAGGAACAACACGCGTGGCTTTTTCGTCTTGAGGTATTCGAAGCCCATATTGAAGGTGACACCGTCTAAGCGGACACCGTGGAAAATATCGGGCAACTGGTACTGGATCGAATTGAGCATTTGCATGTTGTCGCTAAGTCCTTGGCCTTCTAATTTTTCGTATCCGGAATTCACCAGCAGACCGCTCCTTTTTTCATTCAGGATGTCGTTGAAAGCATCCCACGAAGCAAAAGCTGCAATGCGTCCCTTGTATTCGGGAGTTTTGTTGAGTTCTTCGAAAAGGCTGACGTTGGGATTAGGCCCGAACTCGTTGGAGTTCACCTTTGGGTCGGCATAGCCTGTCAAGTTTTCATTGTAACCGGGATAGGAGAACCAGTAAGGGTTTTTCACGTTCACCAACGAACCTTCGTTCCGGTTGCCGTACAACTGTCCCTGTTTTGCAATTGTCCCCCAAACGAAGGGGAGCAACTTCTTGCGGCGTGTGTCGAGGTCGGCGTTCCAATATTTCTTCACGCATCCAGCACTGTCTTCCACTAATTTTTTATTCTGGATAAAGGCCAGGTCGGCTCCGTTGAAGAGTTCTTGCCAGCGAAGTCCGTCCAAGGTGATTAGAATGAAATTCTGCGTCTTATGTTTGGGCTCGGCGGCAAACGAGCAGATGGTTGCGAGCAGCAAGATAGCCGATAAAATTGAATGTTTCATTGTCATCTTTTTTGTTTTACAAATGTAATGTTTTCTCAAGTTCTATTTTAATATCCACATGGTTCCGTTGATGTTGTCGTTTCCGCCATATTCCTGCAAGGCCGATTTGTAATTGTCGGTGTTGCTCGTTTTTTCTGTATCGAAATATTGGAATCTTAACGGGATCTTTTCGCTGTTGCCCGTTCCAGGGCCAGTTTCGAAAGTTGGCACACCTGTGCGGCGATAAGTGAAGTAGGACTCCAGGCCTGAATGGCGAAACAGGGCGAGGTATCTCTGCTGAAGGATTTGCGTCAGTCCTGTGGCACTGTTTCCTGCATATTTCACCGCTGATTGGTTGTAGTAAGCATTCCAGTCCACTGCTACCGAATAGCTGTTGTATGGAGCGGCATCGCTGAGGCCAGCCCCCTGCTTGATGTAGAACACGCTCATGTTGCCCGATTCGGGGATCGCATAATATTCCATCGAAGCCTTGATCCCAGCCTTGTAGTAGTCTTCGGCCCCACCCAATGCGCCTGTGGTGATCCATCCCCTGTTGATGGCTTCGGCAATATTGAAGCACATCTCCTGGTAGCTGATTTCCAAAGTTGGCTCGCCCGTATAGGTGCGGTAATAGTGGTAGCGGTTGAGCAAGGAGTAGGTGCCGTTGTTGGCCTTGGCATACATCTGGCCGAGGTCTTCCCCGGGATTTGCCCCTCGGAATGCGTCGAAACTTGTTGGCGAAGTGCCGGCCTTGACCAAAGCTTGCGCCGGCTCGCAGGTGATGAACACGCGCGGGTCTTTCAGCTGGGTGAGCAAGCCTACATAGGTGTCGGAACAGTTGTTGCGCAAGGCGTCGTATCCGTATGTGCCGGGATTGTTTGGGTAGAGGTTTGACGGATAAAGGTAGCTGAATGCAAGATTGTCGGCTGCACTCGTCATGACAGGATAGGTGGTTGGGTCGGCAATGATTTTAGCAAACTGGTCTTTCACCTTCAGGTCGGTGTCGTCCGTCTTCTTGCTCAAATGGATAAGCAAGCGCAAGCGGAAGGTGTTGACCAATTTCTGCCACTTTTTGAGATTGTTGCCGAGATAGAAGTCACCGCTGATGCCACCTTGGCCCGAGGCGATCACGCTTGCCAATTCCGTGTTTGCCGATTCGAGCCAAGTGAAAGCCTGTTGGAAGATTGCTTTCTGCGTATCGTATTTTGGGGTTAGCTTCGCCACCCCTTGCAGGGCTTCGCTCATCGGGATGTTTCCCATTTCAAGGCTCATCTTTGTGAAATAATAAGCTTTGAGGAATTCGGCCATGGCTTTGTAGGCCGTTTGCTCACCCGCGGTGAGGGTGCTTGCCTCCTTTTCCATCTGCACCACGTTTTTCAGTGTGGTGTAATAGTCGTCGCCTCCACCAAAGTCGTAACGGTTGTTGCCGTAATAGTCGTAGTTGATGAGGAAATACTGGCACCAGCGTTCGTTGTTGGAGAAAGGGGCATCGTGCAAATGGAAGAGCACATTGTTGAGAAGGAGCGATGCGGGAGCCGACTCCGACACATTCTTATTCTGCTTGAGGTCGTCGAAGTTGCTGCATGAAGGCAGCGACAAGATTACAACCGAGGCTAAGACGGCGAATATAGTTGATTTTTTCATTCGATGAAATCTTTCTATTAGGCGGCATGGAAGGCCGCACGATTCTTTAACTATGACGGGCTTTGGGGATTGACCGGAAATCATATTCTGTTTCATTTCTTTTATTTTTTGAAATTAGAACACAACGTTGATATTGAACCCGAACCTACGGGTTGTTGGAGTCTGCAACCTTGAAATGCTGTTGGCTCCATTGTATTGGTCGAGGTCAACGTCTCTGAAGCGAGAGTTTCCGTAGATGTAGAGCAGGTTGCGTGCCACGAATGCCACCGATACCTTCGACAGCTTCAAGGAGGAAGTCACATTGCTCGGGAGATTGTACCCGATAATCAATTCGCGGAGTTTGGCGTAAGTCTTGCTCATCAGGTTGGGTTCGTCCACGCCGTAATATTTACTGATGTAGTCCTGCACGTGGGTGGCGGTGGTGTTTGGCGAAAAGGTAAGCGCATCCAGGTTGGTGATGGCTCCGGTTTGAGAATCGTATGCGATGGAACCGCCATTGGAAATCACGACGCCTTTTCCTACATAAGCTCCTTGGAAGGTTTTGCTGCCGGCATTCTGGTCGTCGAGGTCGCGGGCAATGCCGAAATCTCCTTGTACGGTTTCGATGTTTCGTCCGCCTCGCATCGTCTTATTGTGCATGTAATCCACCATCACACCGCCTACGTTTCCGTCAAACTGGAAGCTCAAGTAGGCACTCTTGTAGGTGAACTTGTTGATCCAGCTCCACTGGAAGTCGCCGTTCATATTGCCAAGATATTGTGCAACCTGCATGGCCAAAGGTTTTCCTGCCGTATCGTGGATGACCTGGCCGTTTTTGTCCTTGTAGAATGCAGAACCCATCAGCTTGTCCGTGCGGTCTCCCTTCCGGAAGAAGGTGTTGTAGGTGTCTTGTCCTGCCGGCAATTCCGCATATACATCCTTGAAAGTACTCCAGTTAATCATGGATTCCCAACTGTAAGTTCTGTTTTGCACGGGAAATGCCGTCAGCGATAGTTCCAATCCCGTTTTGCGCGTTTTCAGGGCGTTGATGTAGTAGGTGGTGTAGCCGGTGGTGGTGGAGATGGAGTTCGCAAGGATCGCCGGGCCGTCGGTGTATTGGAAGGCTGTGGCCGAAAGTCCGATCCTATTTTTGAGGAAGCGGATGTCTATTCCCTCCTCGATGCTGAACCGGTTCGACGGCTTGATGTTGGGGTCGCTCAGGGTGTTGGTGTAGGAGGCCGACGACTGGCTGTTGTACAG
>MKRS01000822.1 GCA_001897035.1 Bacteroidales bacterium 45-6 | reverse complement strand
CTGCTTATGGAAAATATCCTATCGAAGCGGTTGAAACAATGGCTTCGGTGTGCCGCGCTTCCGAATTTTCAAAATTAGCAGAACGCGTGGTTCCCGTTCCATTTAAAGACTCTGAATACGACCGTACATCTTTCCTTGCCAAGCAAGCCGTGAAATCTTGCAGCCAGTTGGGAATCAAAGCGATCATCACCGACAGCGTAACAGGACGCACAGCCCGCACAATTGCCGCTTTCCGCAGCAAGAGCCCTGTGTATGCTTTCTGTAGCGACATTCACGTGGCACGTTGGCTATCGGTTTGTTACGGAGTAGATCCCCGCTACCAAGACGAACTTCCAGTTGTGAAAAATCGCCACAAAGAATATTTCTTGAGAGCTATCAACACCCTCACGGAAACAAAAGCTTTGGACAAAGATGACTACGTGACTTACCTGAGCGGTACATTCACCGACGGCAAGGGCGGCACATCTTTCCTTGAAATAGAAAAAGTAAGCTCGGTACTGGATTCATCAGACAAATATTTTATTCCAAGAGACTAATCCCTGTCGCGGAGACTTTCCGGAAGGAATAAATCAGATACTAAAAATGAGATAACAGCGGATATGCTCCAGCCTGTTATCTCATTTTTCAATAATAATAAAGCCAATCAAACGATCTCACAATGGAAAACAACGATTTGGAGCAATATATCCTGAACCACATAGACGAAGAGCCCCCTTTGCTGAAGTCCCTTTACCGTGACGCATACGTGAATCTGCTGCGCCCGAGAATGCTTTCCGGCCACCTGCAAGGCCGCATCCTGAAGATGTTTTGCCGGATGATGCGCCCCAAGCATATCCTGGAAATAGGCACCTACACCGCCTACGCCACCCTCTGCTTGGCCGAAGGGGCGGACGACGATGCCGTGATCCACACCATCGAGGTGAACGACGAACTCGAAGATTTTATCCTGAGATACCTGCACGAAACGAAGCTGAAGGAAAAGATACACCTGCATCTCGGCGATGCCTCCGAAATAATCCCAAAACTGGATTGCATATTCGACCTCGTTTTCATCGATGCCGACAAGCGGGACTACATCGAATATTACAATTTAGTGTTTGACAAAATCCGCCCAGGCGGCCTAATCATTGCCGACAACACCCTTTGGAGCGGAAAAGTGACGGAAAAAGCCCACCACACCGACCGGCAGACGATCGGAATACAGGAATTTAATGATTATGTGGCCAAAGACAGCCGCATCGAAAAGGTGATTATCCCCATTCGGGATGGACTGACACTGATCTGGAAAAAGTAGAGAAGTCAGACTTCGCATCTCTACTTTTTTGTTTGCCCGCCCTTTCCGAAACAGAAAAAAACATCATTTCACCGCTTTCACCAAGAAATTTTCAGCCCAAGCAGTTTATAAAATGCGTTCAGGATGGTTTGGTGCCCAGGCCAAGCAGGAGATGTAACCAGATTGCCATCAGTCACCGTTTCCGTAGGCGCAACTTCCTTGTAAGTGCCTCCGGCCAAGGTAATCTCCGGACCAACGGCAGGATAAGCAGTCAACGTCCGCCCTTTCACCACACCGGCAGCCGTCAGGATCTGGATACCATGGCAGATGGCAGCGACTGGTAGATTTTTCTCGAAAAAATAACGGGTGTACTCAAGCACCTTCGGGTTCAACCGGATGTATTCAGGAGCGCGGCCTCCGGCCACATACAGGCCAGAATATTCTTCCAGCTTTACCGCTTCAAACGACTTGTTGATCGTGAAATTGTGGCCCCGCAGCTCGGCATAGGTTTGGAAGCCGATAAAGTCATGAACAGCCGTGGCTATTTGTTCGCCAGCCTTTTTGCCGGGACACACCACATCCACTTGGAAACCAACACTACCCAAGGCTTGGAAAGGCACCATCAGTTCGTAGTCTTCCACAAAATCACCGGCAAGCACTAAAATTTTTTTACTCATGGCAATACAAGATTAGATTGTTTATTAAACAAATGCAGCTATCTGCTGATTTAACAAAATCGCATCTAAAATGTTCAGTATTAAATAGCTCTTTACAACTTGATTATCAAAAATATCGGAATCTGCCTCACCCTTCAGCCATCAAGTAAGGCTGAAGGGCGGGACAACAAAAGTTAATGCGCGGCATCTCGCCCGAAAGAGTGCCGGAATACGATAGAATTTCATACCTTTGCACCAAATTTTCGAGCCAATCAAGATATGGAAACCACCAGACAAGAAAAAATAAACCGCCTCCTGCAGAAAGAACTCAGCGAGATTTTCCTGCTCGACGCAAAACATATACCAGGGGTATTAATCACCGTGAGCACAGTGCGGGTAAGCCCCGACTTGGGATTAGCGAAAGCCTATCTCAGCTTTTTCCCGACGGCCAAAGGGCAAGAATTGCTCACCGCCATCAAGGCAAATGCCAAAACCATCCGCTACGATTTGGGGAAACGCGTGGGCAAGCAGTTGAGGGTCGTCCCCGAACTGGCTTTCTACTTGGACGATTCGCTGGACTATGTGGAAAACATCAATAACCTGCTAAAAGACTAACCGAGGTTGAATCTATCGTTCTACATAGGCCGCCGCTACCTGTTCTCGAAAAAGTCGCACAATGCGATCAACATCATCTCGTTCATCTCGGTGTGCGGCATCACCATCGCCACAATGGCCCTGGTGTGCACGCTTTCCGTGTTCAACGGATTCGAAGGAATGGTGGCGGGCATGTTCAGTTCGTTCGATCCCGATTTGAGAATCACACCGTCCAAAGGAAAGGTCTTTTCGACAGATGCCCCCGAAGTGAAGAAGGCATTGCAAATCAACGGGATCGGCAAAGTGGCCCAAACGATAGAGGAAAACGCGCTGTTGAAATACGGCGACAAACAAGCACCCATCGTAGTGAAAGGCGTCTCCAGCAATTTCTCCGAAATAGCCGACATGCAAAAACTGATGCTCAAGAGCGACTTCTTGCTCAAGGACGGCGACATCGACTACGGAGTGATGGGAATCGGCCTCGCTGCCAAGTTGGATGCCCGCCGCGAATACATCACGCCGCTGGAGCTGTATGCCCCCATACGCAACGCAAAGGTGAACCTGGCAAATCCCTCCAGCGCTTTCACCCGAACCTATCTCTACCTCGGTGGCGTGTTCAGCCTCAATAATTCGAAATTGGACGAAAACCTACTTATCGTTTCCCTGCAAACCGCCAGGCAGACCTTCATGTACGACAGCAACCAAGTTTCCACATTAGCCGTAAGACTAAATGACGGGGTCTCACCCGAAAACGTCAAAAAACAGATGCGGAAAATTCTTGGTGACAAATATGAAGTGCAAGACCGCTTCGAGCAACAGGAAAGCACCTTCCGGATGATGCAGATCGAAAAATGGGTCACATTCTTCATCCTTTCTTTCATCGCCATCATCGCCATTTTCAATGTGATCGGATCGCTCACAATGCTCATCCTCGAAAAGGAAGGCGACATAGCCACCCTCCGCAGCCTGGGAGCGAACAACAAGACCATCACCTCCATCTTCATGATAGAAGGGTGGATGATCTCCTTCATCGGTGCCGCATTGGGCATCGTACTTGGATTTGTGCTCTGCCTCCTGCAGGAGCATTTCGGCTTGCTCAAACTCAGTAGCTCCACGGGTCAATTCCTCATCAACGCCTATCCGGTGAAAGTGGAAATATCCGACTTGGCGATCATCTTTTCAATCGTCGTATCTATCGGCTTCTTGGCCGTGATCTACCCCACGCAAAGCCTCCGCAAACGGCTTAACGAAAAATTCACCCACCGCCCATAACGCAAAATATTCGAGTCCCGACCTTTTTCTCTTGCAGAGCCTCAACATTTTGAATGTAAGGGTTTCACTGCCGTCAATTGAAGATATTTTTAATCCGTTTTATGTTTCATCTCAAAGAAAATATTAGTATCTTTGTGTGCCTGAAAAAAGGAGGTAGTTTCGGTTTTACACCACGGCCTCAAGGCTCTGAATCACAAGATCATTTTAGTCTTTAAGATTAACTGACTATTTTTTAACCAATAAAAATTATAACAAAAATGATTAAAGTAGGTATTAACGGT
>MKRS01000821.1 GCA_001897035.1 Bacteroidales bacterium 45-6 | reverse complement strand
GTGTCGTCCGACAATGCTTTGGCTGGGAAACGCAATTTTTACAACGTTATCAACCAGTGCAATTATGCCTTGCACAAGATCGATACCTCGAAGGTGGATCAGAACCAAAAGGTGATGCTTCCCGGATATGTCGAGATCAAGGTGATACGGGCATGGACTTATTTCCAGATGGCCCAGATTTTCGGAAAAGCCGCCTATTTCGAGAACCCGATCCTTGACTTGGAATCGTCTCTGAAAGACTATCCGGTGTTGCCGATGGATGACATTGCCGACAAGCTGATCGCTGATTTGTCTCCTTATCAGAACGTGGTCTCGCCATCGTCCACCCAGTCGCCCAACAGTTTTGTGCCTGTTCAGGTGATGCTGGCCGATCTTTACCTCTACCAGAACAGCTATGCACAGGCGGCCCGGCTTTACTACAATTACATGGTGGGAAATTCGGTGGTGGTCGCATCCGACTACACCAGCAGATGGACTTCCAATGCTTTCGACGACGCCACCAACGGCCACCGGGAGAGCTATCAGGGCGAAGCAATCGCCTCTATTCTCTACAACACCGATCCGCGTGAGCTTCATAGCCAATTGGTTGGGCTGTCTTACAACGACAAACCGGCTCTGTTGCCAACCCAGAGCTACATAAACTCCATGTCGCTTGCCAGTTATTTCTATACCGACAAGTTGGGCAACGCCATTTTGGCCACCACCGAGGGCGACTTGCGCGGTCGCGTATTCTTGCCCAAGCAAAATGTTCAGTATGGAGATGCCTACTCCACGGAGAAGTTTTCAAATAATACATCGAAATCGTTGATATATAAATATTTTTATAAAGCAACAGAGTCTAATGCCGGCTCTGACCCAAACAACGGCTTTATCACCAAGAAGCTTGTTTATCTGACACGTATGCCTGTTTTCAGGATTCCCCATCTCTATCTCCGCTATGCCGAAGCGGTGAACCGGACGGGAAAGCCTACCCTTGCTTTTGCCGCCTTGAAATACGGACTGACAAATGCAAATCTGAAGACTCCCTCGATGGTGAATCCATCGGAACTTGCAGGGAATGAGGCGTACCTGAATTTTTCCAATTCGGTGTTCGACCAGAACATGCCGATGGCTGCCCGTGGCCGGGGGCTGGGAATCCCGAAGGACACCAAGAACTTTGTCATACCCGATTTCACGGCAAGTGCCACGGCTCACCAAGATTCCATCGATTGGGTGGAAGACCGCATTTTGGACGAAATGGCAGCCGAGACGCCTTTCGAGGGCAATCGCTTCTTCGACCTGCTGCGTGTGTCGCGGCGCCGTCCCAACCATCCTGCCTATATGGCCGAGAAGGTTTCGGGCAAATACAACGATCCGGTCTCGATGAAGGCGAAGCTGTCCGACATCAACGCTTGGTTTGTGAAGTGATAAGAATAAGAACTATTTGACGAACCTGATAGCTTTTTCTAACAGAACTGATAGCTAACAGCTGTGTTTACACTAAAATTCTATGGCAAAAAAGGAAGGATTCAAGGGGGAGAGGGCGGTGACGGTGCCATTGTCGATCGTGCAGGTGTTGAAGACTGATTTTTTCGGGAAAGATCTTCACATCACCCACATCGGCTACTATCCGCAGGCCGATTTGCATTACATAGAGCGCAAAACCGAGGAGGCAAACCAGTTTGTGCTTATTTACTGCATCGACGGCGAAGGATGGTTCGAGATTGACAGGAAGCGGCAACACGTGGTAGGACACCAGTTTTTCATCTTGCCCAAAGGCAAGGCGCATAAATACGGGAGTAGCCGGCAGCAGCCCTGGACGATCTACTGGATGCACTTCGACGGCGAAAAGGCTTCCTTTTTTGCCAAGGGGTTTGACAAGCCCACGGAGATTTCGCCCAACAGCCATTCGAGGATACAGGAGCGGATCCAATTGTTCGAAGAGATCTTCAACACATTGAGCAAGAACCTGACAATGAATAACATCTATTATTCGATCACCAGCCTCTTCCATTTTCTCGGATCCATGAAGTTTCGGGGAGAATACTGCGACAGCATCGAGTTGGTGAGCAAAAAGAAAGACCAGGTGGATGAGCTGATCCATTACATGCACGAGAATATCGAACAGCAACTGACACTCGATCAGCTCGCCAAATTGTCCGGTTTGTCTGCGTCGCACCTCTCGCTGTTGTTTCAGCGGAAAACCAGTTGCTCGCCCCTTCAGTACTTGAAGCATCTCCGGATTCAGAAAGCGTGCCAGTTGTTGGATTATACTGACATGAAGATCATACAGATCAGTCCCAAAGTGGGGTTCGGCGATGCGTTGTATTTCACCCGGATATTCAAGAAAGAAACCGGTTTGTCACCAAAAGAATATAGATCACTCAAGAAAGGATAAGATCAGCGTCGCTTTTACGGTAATTTTTACTGTTTCTGATGGTGTTGCAAACCATGGCTGCCCATTGGAATATGCGTTTGTTGTGTCTTTTCGGAAGAAGCAGGGTGTTTCAAATCCCATCCTTTCCGAGTGGTTGCGAAAGAAAACAATTAATTTATAAACATATACTAATCTTGATGAATATGCTAAATCTGAAGCCTTCTATTTTTGTCTTGTTTCTATTGTGCGTCGTGCATTTGTCGCCGCTACGAGCGAGCGACGAGAAAATTGTGATTTCCACGTCGGGCAACACCCTGGTGTTTGCGGTCGATAAGAACAACAAGCTACGGCAGTCGTATTACGGCCAGGCACTTAGTCCGGCGGATTGCGCCGAGGTGCAAACCGGAACCTTGGATGCTTTTCCCACTTTCGGCACATCGTATGTGAGCGAGGCCGCCTTACGAGCTGTTCATGCCGATGGAAATACATCCACGGAACTTGTGTATGGCAGCCATAGCTCCCGGCAAATTTCGGACGATGTGGAGCAAACCGAGATCTTGCTCAAGGACACCTATTTTCCCTTCACGGTGAAATTGTGTTTCAAAGCATACAAGAAGGAGAATGTGATAGAACAGTGGACTGAAATTTCGCATACCGAGAAAAACGACGTGACATTGTATAACTTTGCTTCCTCGCATCTGGGCTTCAACAATCCGTCCTATTACCTCACCGAATTTTATGGAAATTGGGCCGAGGAGATGAAAATGGCGGAGGTGAAGCTTACCCGCGGATTGAAGGTACTCGATTCGAAGCTTGGCGTGCGCGCTACACAATACGCCAACCCTTGCTTCCTGCTTTCGCTCAACGACAAGATGAAGGAAAATTCGGGCGAGGTCATTGGTGGAACCTTGGCCTGGTCGGGCAGTTGGAACCTCAGCTTCGATGTCGATAACACGGAAAGCCTGCACATCATTTCCGGCATAAACCCTTACGCCTCGCAATACACCTTGAAGCCCAAAACGGTGTTCAAGACTCCCTCGTTTCTCTACACTTTTTCCACGAATGGATCGGGCGACATTTCCCGCAATTTCCACAAATGGGCCAAGCAATATGGCGTTTACAAAGGAGATCGCCCCCGCACCACCTTGCTCAACAACTGGGAAGCTACTTACTTCAATTTCAACGAACAGGTGCTGACCGGAATCATCAAGGATGCCGCCGACATGGGCTTCGAATTGTTCTTGCTCGACGATGGCTGGTTTGGACAAAAATATCCCCGCGACAACGACAATGCAGGCTTGGGCGACTGGATGGTGAACAAGAAAAAGCTGCCCAATGGGCTCGGCTATTTGGTGAACGAATCGGCCAAAAACAAAATCAAGTTTGGGATATGGCTCGAACCCGAAATGGTGAACCCCAAAAGCGAACTCTATGAGAAACATCCCGACTGGGTTATCACACAGCCGAATCGTCCGCTCGACTTGCAGCGGAACCAGTTGATACTTGACCTTTCCAACCCCAAGGTGCAGGATTATGTCTATTCGGTGATCGACAACACCCTCACCGAAAGTCCCGGAATCGCTTACATCAAGTGGGACTGCAACCGCTTCGTCACCAACTCCGGATCTTTCTATGAAGGTGCGGCCCGCCAGTCGCATCTCTGGATCGATTACGTGAACGGCTTGTACGGCGTGATGAAACGGGTGAGGGCGAAATATCCCGACATTTCCCTGATGCTCTGCTCGGGTGG
>MKRS01000820.1 GCA_001897035.1 Bacteroidales bacterium 45-6 | reverse complement strand
TTCGGATGTCTCCTAAAGAAATAAGGAGCTATGTTGCCGAACTTTCTTGGGAAAGGCAGATGTCGCTGGTTGTCGCAAATACAAACAACAAAATAAGCTGAAATGAGAATCGTGTACCTATATCCGGAATTATCTTTTGTGGGTGGCAACGACCGCGTGATTGTTGACAAGCTGAATTATTTTGCTGAAGTTTTCCAGTATGATGTTTATCTGGTCACTACCCAGCAGTTTGGGAAAAAGCCTTTTTTCGAACTGTCCCCGAAAGTCAGGCATTTGGATATGGAAATAGATTTCAACAAGCAGTACAAGTCAACTTTCTTTAAGCGAGTGTTCATTTATTTTGGCTTGCTTTATGCCTATAAAAGAAAACTGAGAAAACTGCTCCAGACAATTAAACCCGATATAACTATCACCACCGTTTCGCGGGACTTGGATTTTATTCATTCCATAAAGGATGGGAGCAAAAAAATTGCAGAGGCTCATCTTTCAAAGAAATATGTCAGAGCGTTGGACGAATATCAAGGTAAGGGGCTGATAAAAGGCTTCATTGGAAAATATCTTTGGATGAAGCTGGAAGATCGTGTGAAAAAACTTGATGCCTTTGTAGTACTCACCAATGAGGATGCCAAGAATTGGGAAAAAGTCCGCCGCTCAGTTGTTATCCCAAACCCACTCCCGTTCTATCCGGAGAGTGTGAGTAGTTGTGACAACAAAAAAATTATTTGTGTCGGGCGATTTGAATATCAAAAAGGATTCGATTTGCTTATTGAGGCTTGGAACATGATTTCCGGACGCCATGCGGGCTGGGAAATACATGTGTATGGAAAAGGCTCGTTAGCTGGGGAGCTTTCCGACCTCATCAGGCAAAAAGGTTTGCACGGATCTTTCTTCCTGGAAGAGCCTGTAACTGACATCGAAAATAAATACATCGATAGTTCATTTTTTGTACTTAGCTCCCGGTTCGAAGGATTCGGGATGGTGCTCATAGAGGCTATGTCCTGCGGATTGCCTGTTATCTCTTTCGATTGCCCCGATGGGCCTTCCGACATAATCCAGGATGGAGAAGATGGGTTTTTGATTCAAAATGGAAACATTGAGGAACTGGCTGAGAAAATTGAATATTTGATAGAACACGATGCACTTCGCCCGATAATGGGGCGCGCTGCCAGAACGAATGTTCAAAAATATTCGAAAGAAACGGTTATGTCTGAATGGAAAAAATTGTTTGATGGGCTTGTAAGGCATAAGACATAAACGCTATGAATCTTGTTAATAGAATCGCCTATTGCATCCCCTCGCTCTATTACCCCAGCGGGATGGAGCGGGTCTTGACCCTCAAAGTGAACTACATGGTGGAGCACTTTGGCTACGAAGTGCATATTGTTTTGACCGATGGTAAAGACAAGAAACCTTATTACGGATTGCATCCGTCAGTACATGTTCACCAGTTGGATATCAATTACGATCATCTTTATGGTGTTCCGCTTTACAAACGGTTGTTCATTTATCTGGAGAAGCAACGCTTGTTTAAACGCCGATTGAATGAATGCTTGTCGCGGTTGAAGCCAGATATTACGATTTCGCTGCTGAGACGTGACATCAACTTTATCAACCGGATGACCGACGGGAGTTTGAAAATGGGGGAGATTCATTTCAATAAATCGAATTATCGGGATTTTACAAACAACAGACTGCCGCGATTTATCCAAGAAATAGTGCGCAAACGCTGGATGCAACAATTGACCAAAGAACTTCGTCAATTGAAGGCTTTTGTTGTTTTGACACACGAAGATGCGGCTGAGTGGAACGAACTGGACAATGTGAAAGTGATACACAACCCCTTGCCGTTCTATCCCGACAGTGTTTCGGATTGTACTTCCAAACAGGTTATTGCCGTTGGGCGATACATGCCCCAGAAGGGCTTTGACCTGCTGATTGATGCTTGGGGACTTGTTTCAGAGCGACATCCCGATTGGATATTGAGAATCTATGGAGACGGCATGAGGGAACAACTGCAGGCTCAGATAGATGCTTTGGATTTGGACAAAAGTTGCCTTTTGGAACATTCTGTTCCGAATATTGCAGATAAATATTGCGAAAGCTCTATTTTTGTGCTTTCATCCCGTTTCGAAGGCTTCGGGATGGTTGTGGTTGAAGCCATGGCTTGCGGTGTTCCTCCGGTTGCTTTTGCTTGCCCTTGTGGCCCACGCGATATTGTTCGTGATGGCGAAGATGGCTTTTTGGTGGAGAATGGGAATATCGGAAAATTGGCGGATAGGATCTGCTACCTGATAGAGCATGAGGATTTGCGCAAGGAGATGGGGCGAAAAGCGCGGGAAAATGTTCGGCGTTTCGAAATGGAAAATATTGCGGGACAATGGAGGAAACTTTTTGAATCGCTTGTAGAAAATGGAAAATCATAAAGGAATGTATTTATGACTTGGTACAACAAATATCTCATAGCCTATGATCGTCCTTTAGAGGAAGTACCGGATGAGGTGATAGCTGGCGTTGCCGAACGCCTTGCCCGCCTGCAAAGTCCGACCCCTCTTGTAACCGTATCTGTCATCGCCTACAACGAGGAGCGAAACCTCATTGCATGCCTGTGGGCGTTGAGCGAGATGAAGTGCAAATATCCCGTCGAAATTATCGGGGTGAACAATAACTCCAAGGATAGGACTGAGGAAATTTTTCAAAAAGCGGGAATTCCCTACTTCAACGAAAGCCGCAACAGCTGTGGATATGCCCGTCAATGTGGGTTGCTGAATGCAAAGGGGCGGTTTCATGTCAACATCGATGCCGATACGTTATATCCCCCGCTATATGTGGAAACGATGGTGGAAGCCCTTTCCAAACCCCGAGTGGTTGCGGTAAGCTCACTCTGGAGCTACATCCCGGATGCAAATCACTCGAAGATTTCTTTGCTTTTCTATGAAGCTTTCCGCGATTTGTATCTGTTCTTTCAATCGGTAAAAAGACCTGAACTTAGCGTGCGGGGCTTAGTGTTTGCTTATAATACTGAATTAGCCCTGAAAATAGGGATCCGCACCGACATCAAGCGTGGCGAAGACGGTTCGCTGGCTCTGGGATTGAAGAAATACGGCACAATTGCGTTTGTCAGAACTCGCAAGGCTCGTGCCGTGACCGGATATGGCACATTGGCCGCTGACGGCTCCCTGACGAACAGTTTCAAGGTGCGGTTGCTGAAGGGATTGAAGTCTGTTCCAGCTCTGTTCGCATCCAAAAGCCATTATCAGGATGAGGAATCCAACCTGATTGATGGCCCTGGTAAGTCGAAATGATTCACTAACGTATAATTATTAGTATTTTGGGTTCAACTCTTGAGGTATTGTTTTGGTTTTGCCTGCTTTTGGTTTTCTATACCTATCTTGGCTATGGAATAGTGATATATGCCTTGGTTTGGTTGAAAAGGAGGTTGGGAAGAAGTTTTCCCGTCCAAAAGATTTTGTGTGATGATGATTTGCCCGAAATCACTTTGTTCATCGCGGCCTACAACGAAGAAGAGGTTGTTGCCGAAAAGATGGCGAACACGTATGGCCTGGATTATCCCAAGGACAAATTGAAGATCCTTTGGGTGATAGACGGAAGCAATGACTCCACGATGGAGAGGCTCAAGGCTTATGACGCCATTGTGGTGCTTCACGAACCGGGAAGAAGAGGGAAAACGGCAGCCATCAACCGGGGGATGGAGTTTGTTGCGACTCCCTTGGTGGTTTTTTGTGATGCCAATAGCATCCTCAACCGGCAGGCCTTGAAGATTATTGTCGGTTTGTTCATGAATTCTTCTGTGGGATGTGTCTCGGGAGAAAAAAGAATTGCCGTGGAGGAAGGGGATGGCGTATCTTCGAAAGGGGAAAGTGCCTACTGGAAGTATGAATCCTTCCTCAAATCGTTGGACAGTCGTTTCTATTCAGCAGTAGGGGCGGCAGGGGAGTTGTTTGCCATTCGCAGGGAGTTGTTCGAGCCGATGCCCGAGGATACCTTATTGGACGATTTCATGCTTTCGATGCGGATTGCGCAGAAGGGCTACCGGATCGCTTACACGCCCGATGCTTATGCCGTGGAAAGAGGATCTCTCAACATTGAGG
>MKRS01000819.1 GCA_001897035.1 Bacteroidales bacterium 45-6 | reverse complement strand
ACGCTCATGGCTCGATCGAGACGTGCTTGTTTGGGGCGTCGCGCTTCGGGAAAACCTGTGACATGAGCGTGCAGTGGCGCTCTATTGGGGTTCGTTACCACAGAAGAACAAAGACACAAGAATCAAGAGAACTGCGAAAGAACAGAAAGAACAAACAGTTTTGTACAAACGTGGTATGGAGAAACGATCGTCAGGGCTGCAAGGACATCTAAACGGTCATATGCAGCAACCCATTCTCACTCAAAAGTACGACGATCTGTGTGTTGGTGTGACACCAAAGACGAAACTTCAACTTTCTCGCAGCCCTGCCCGTTGCACGATTTGGTGGTTTCTTTGACGTTTCGCCATTAAGCGGCTGCAATGTCGCGCCCAGAGCACATCGCTCCGCCCGAGATCGTAAGAAAGCGTCAGATTACGACGAGCGCCTTGTGTCGCGATTGCGCTGCGTATTTGGGCGCCTGCAGTCTGATCGGTTTGCTTCTCACTTGGAGCATATTTTCGGAAATAGCTTTCTTCACCTCCTCGAAGATCGGGTCTTCATTTTCCTGGAAACTAATCAGGTAGTTCCTACCCAAGGCAAATGCCAGCTTGATCTCGTCCAATTCCGATTTGTCCGTGAGCCGGAATCCGGATACGATGACAAACGCCACTTCCTTATATATCGCCACCTTGACAACCTGCTGGTCTGTCAGCAAGTCCCGGATATCGAACCCGTGCAAGCCGATGCTCCGGCAAATCTTATTGATGAAACCCTCGTCCGAAAGCCCTTTCGTGATTAGCCAATTATTTTTGCTGTCTTCGAATGTGCCTGTCAGGTCGCTGTTGATGTCCACTTTTTGGTTCTGGGAAGATTCTTCCGTGTATTGTACAAGTTCCGTTTGAGCAGGAAAGTGCCTGTCGCCGAGATAAGCCGGTACAGCGAGGAAATGAGGCCGGGATTTTGGGCTCTTTTTCCTGTAAATTGTTTTTTTAGCCATAGTTATTTGTTTTGCGGGCAAATACCGTTTCAAATGTAGCAAGAAGATACATTCGATCGGTTTTCCAGCAAGTTTTTTTATTCGCTTGTTAGGATTTTCTTCGCTAAGACGGACGAGAGACGGCCAACAGAGAATAGCAAACAGGGATTTATCTAATTAATTTATAGTAATTTAATAGGTGAAACTGATAAATAATTTACAGCACAAACGATGCACTTCGTTTTTTTTGTAAATTTGCACATCATTGATTATGCCTTAACAATTATTTTAAATATGGCAAAAGAGAGCTTTTTGAAAAAGTTATTTGCAAATAAGATTTTCGCTAATATACTGATAATGATAGCCATTTTAGGGGTACTCATTACATTGACATTGGTTGGCCTGAATTTCTACACACGCCACAACCAAAGCATCACCGTTCCCAATGTGAAAGGCCTTCAAGTGAACGAGGCTGCATCTTTTCTCTCCACAGCTGGCTTGAAATACGAAGTTGTTGACTCTGTCTATCGCAGGGGAGGAACCCCAGGCGCTATTTTGGAACAAGTGCCGAAAGCTTCATCACAGATCAAAGTTGGACGGACGGTATTTCTCACCGTACAAGCTTTCGGACAGCAAATGGTTTCAGTGCCAGATCTCACCGATTATTCCCAACGACAAGCTGTGTCGTTGCTTGAAGCCTTGGGATTCACCAACATTCAAATCAACGAGGTATATTCCGAATACAAAGATTTAGTGATTTCGGTCGAATACAACAACAAACCGCTGAAAAAAGGACAGAAAGTACCCATCGATGCTTTTGTGAGGATGCAGGTCGGCAATGGAATAGCTGAGCCTGCGGCAGACAGCACCGATACCGTGAAGCCGGAAACAAAAACCCCAAAATCGGATGAAAGCTTCTTTTGATTCAATGATGGAAGACGGAAATAAATTTGCGGAAGAGTACGACGTGGACGATATTCTCGACGAGGACGACTTGGATGAGCCTTCCCCGTCGGGCGAACTGTTTGAGCATTTTCGTTTTGTCGCCGACAAAGGCCAAAACCTTCTCCGGATAGACAAATTCCTCTGCGCACGCATCGTGGGTGCATCCCGCAACCGAATCCAAAATGCGGCTGACGCCGGTTTTATTCTGGTGAACGACACTCCGGTCAAGTCCAACTACCGCGTGAAACCGCTCGATGTGGTGACTATCGTCATGGACAGGCCTCGCCGCGAGATAGAAGTCATCCCGCAGGATATTCCCCTGGACATCGTTTATGAAGACAACGAATTGATGGTGGTGAACAAACCTGCCGGCATGGTGGTGCATCCCGGACATGGCAACTACACAGGCACTTTGGTGAATGCAATTGCCTACCACCTGAAGGATGCTCCCGGATTCGACACCAAAGATCCACGTTTGGGCTTGGTGCACCGGATAGACAAGAATACGTCCGGCCTGCTCGTGATTGCAAAAACCGAACATGCCAAGACTTTCCTTTCGGCCCAGTTTTTCCACAAAACCACCAAGCGCGAATACAACGCAGTTGTGTGGGGAAATATCAAGGACGACAAAGGACGAATAGAGGGAAACATCGGCCGCAGCATCAACGACCGCCTGCAAATGGTGGTGTTTCCAGATGGGCAACATGGCAAGCCCGCCGTGACTCATTACGAGGTGATCGAACGCTTGGGATACGTCACGTTTGTGCGCTGCATCCTCGAAACAGGCCGGACTCACCAGATCCGTGTGCACATGAAGTATATTGGGCACACGCTCTTCAACGATGAGCGATACGGTGGAAATCAAATACTGAAAGGGACTACCTTCGCAAAGTATAAACAATTCGTACAGAACTGTTTTGAGGTTTGCCCCCGTCAGGCCCTACATGCAAGAACATTGGGCTTCACGCACCCTCGCACAGGGGAGGAAATGATGTTCGAATCGCCGCTTCCCGAAGACATGTTGCAGTTGATCGACCGCTGGGAAACGTATATTAGCAATAGAACAATATAAGAAAAAGATAAATGCAATGAAAAAGAATGTGGCCATAGTGTGGGGCGGATACTCGTCCGAAGCAATTGTCTCGGCTAAAAGCATGGAGGGGATTCATTCCTTCCTCGATAAGGAAAAATACAATGTCTATCCGGTGGAGATTGGACGTGAAAATTGGTCTGCAAGGCTTCCACAAGGAGGCGTGGTCCATGTCGATAAAAACGATTTCAGCATAGCCACTGCCGACGGTAAAATAAAAATAGACTTTGCCTACATCACCATACACGGCACTCCAGGCGAAGACGGACGCCTCCAAGGTTATTTCGACATGATCGGGATACCGTATTCTTCCTGCGGAATGATGGCTTCAGCACTCACTTTCGACAAATATATCTGCAACAAATTCCTGAAGAATTTTGACTTGAAGGTCGCCGATTCGGCCCTCATCCGCAAAGGAGACGAATACGATACTGAAAAGATTGTGGCAGACTTGGGATTGCCCGTCTTTGTGAAACCGGCCACAGGAGGATCGAGCTTTGCCACCACCAAGGTGAAGGAAGCGGAAAACCTGCGCGAATCGGTGCAACTGGCTTTCGGGGAGGCCGACGACGTGATCGTGGAGAGCTTCATCGCTGGCCGGGAGGTGACATGCGGCTGCTATCAGGTGAAGGGCCAGATCGTGGTTTTGCCCATCACGGAGGTGGTGACCCAAAATGAATTCTTTGATTATCAGGCAAAATATGAGGGACAAGTGGAGGAAATCACTCCCGCCCGGCTGCCGGAAGAGATGACTCGTGAAATACAGCAAAAAACTTCGTATATTTATCGCCTGGTTGGGGCAAAAGGAATCATTCGTGTCGATTACATCATTTCGGGTAATACTCCTTTTGTTCTGGAGGTGAACACAACTCCCGGAATGACGGCTACCAGCTTTATTCCCCAACAAGTACGTGCTGCCGGCCTTGAGATGAGAGATGTGTTGTCCAACATTATTGAAAATCAAGGCAGATAAGAGTCTAACATAAACAAACAAGTATGGATAGTAATATCGACAGATTTGATGACTTGCGACCAGTGAAAGATGACGAAGTAAGCTCAGTCATCAAAGAATTGCTTTCGGATCCGGGATTCAAACATGCCATCGGCTATATCAATCCGGGAATGTC
>MKRS01000818.1 GCA_001897035.1 Bacteroidales bacterium 45-6 | reverse complement strand
GCAGAATGCGGCAATACCCAAAAAAGGAGCGTGCCGATCAATAGCGGCGGCACTGCCATCAGCAATGGATTGAGTGAAATTTCCTTCACCGGCTTTCTCCGAATCAACAAATAAACCAAAAAGGAGATGAAAGGCGCAACCAACACCAACCAACCAAGCTCGAACACAGCAGCTCCCCAAAAGAGCCAGGTGGTGACAAGTTTCCAAGTTTTCCGTGTCTCCAGCCACCTGTACATCTCGAAGATGCCTCCCACAATCAGGAACGAGGGCAGAAGTTAAGCGTTGAAAACAGTGGAGGAGAAATATATGCCGAAGCTTGTTATCAGGATTAATACGGAGGTGAAAGCCTCAAGAACAGGACGCCTGTGGGCAAAAAACATAAAACAAAACCCCATGAGTGCAATGAATGACAAGGCTGAAGGCAATCGCAGGATATAGGGTGTGACGTCTCCCCAAAAAGCGGAAAATCCAGCCGCAACAAATTGCGAAATCGTGGAATGTGCCTCAAAGGTGTTTAAAAGGGCTATATTTCCTGTTTTCAGGAAAGACTGGATGGCAGAAAATTCCAACCGCTCGGTTTCCGTCAGCAGCGGGGAGATACCCAGCCAAGGCAAGGTGGCGACAGCGGCAATAAGCAGAATCAGGACAAGCGGCTTCTGCAAATAGAGAGTTTTCAGATAAGGAGCTTTCTTCATACAAAAATGTAACGGTTAAAAGATTTTCAAAGATACTCTTTATTATTTTCAGATGAAAAAATACTTCTTGAAACCTTTTTCGTGAATGGAAATTTATTTTGGGAAGTGACCCAAAAAACAAGCTGTTTAGTAAATTTACAACTTGTTTTCCTGTTCACTTGTTTTCATCTTCTCTTTCTTTATAATAGCTTTCCAGCCAGAAAAATAGCCGATATGGAGAAATAAATAATGAGGCCTGTCACGTCCACTAAAGTTGCCACAAAAGGGGCTGAAGCAGTGGCCGGGTCCAGACCAATCCTTCTCAGCAAGAAGGGGATGAGCGAACCCGACAATGTTCCCCAAAGCACGATCACTACGAGCGAAACCGACACGCTGATTGCCACCCACATCCAGTAAATGCCATAGTCGTAGATCCCGGCTAATTGCCATACAAGGATGCGGATAAAGCCGATGGTTCCCAAAATTGCACCCAGCAACACGCCGGAGATAATTTCCTTGCGCATCACGTACCACCAGTCTTTCAGCGCAAGTTCTTTCAGCGCCATTGCACGGATAATGAGCGATGCTGCCTGCGAACCCGAATTTCCGCCGCTGGAAATTATCAGTGGCAGGAACAAGGCCAGCACCACAGCGTGTTCGATTTCCGAATCGAAATGACCCATAGCCGAAGCAGTCAACATTTCCCCGAAAAAGAGCAAGGTAAGCCAGCCGGCACGCTTTTTCACCAATTGCAACATGCTGGTCTGGGTATATGACACGTCCAGTTCCTCCATACCCCCGAATTTCTGCATGTCTTCGGTGTCACGTTGTTCTATTTGGCTGAGCAAGTCGTCAAAAGTGACGATCCCCACCAAAGTCCCGCTTTCGGTGATGATCGGTAAAGCCTCGCGCTCGTATTTGTCAAATATGGTAAGCCCCTCTTCCACAGTCTGAGTAGTGGTGAGCGAGACAAAATTGTTGTCTTGCAGTTCGGAAATCAGCTTGTTTTCGTCGGCGAGTAGTAATTCGCCGATCCTCAAGTCATCTATAAGCACATTGTTGTTGTCAACGACATACACGAAGTTGAGGGTTTCGGCCTTTCGCCCAAACTTCTTTATGTGTTCAAACACCTTCTTCACAGTCCATTCTGGACGTGCTTGCACGTAGTGGGGCGTCATCAGGCGGGCGATGCTGTCGGGCGCATATCCCAACAGGTTCAAGGCTTCCTTGCGCTCCTCCTCGTTGAGCATGTTGATGATTTCCCGGATGATGTAGTCTGGGAATTCCATCAGGATCAGTGTGCGGTCGTCGGGAGCAAGGTTGTTAATCAGCATCTTGGTGTCGTTGCTACCCAAGTTTTCGATGATCTCATGCTGCACGTTTTTGTCCAAGTAAGGAAAAACGTCGGCCTTTTGCGCTTCTGACAACATCAGGAAAGTCAGGAACATCTCTTTCTTTTCCAGCGAAGCCAAGTGTTCGGCTATGTCCACAGGATGCTGTGTCATTATTGGGTTCATAGGCTGTGGCGTATTAACGTGATTATTAAAACAAGTGACTACGGGATTGGGAGAAATAGCCCCCTTTCATATACTTCATGAATTTTCGGCAAAGATAGATACAACGGGAAGAATTTTATCTTTTGAAATAAAAATTTAATAACGAAAAAAGCGTAAAAAAACAGTCATTTTCCGAAAATTAAGGAATGGCAAAGTCGTGGTTCTCCAATAGTTGCTTCTACTTTTTTTTCTGTCATTAAAGTGGAATGGATGTATTCTCTTTTGCGCATTTGATTGATTCGCGCTTGCATTTCTTGTCGAGAACGCTTTTAGACAATACCGTTTGAAACAGTCCCCGGGAGAACAGGTACAATAGGAAAGCCAGCCACAGGGCATGGTTTCCGAAGGCTGTTCGCAAACTGAGGTAGGTGATGAAAAAGATAGCTGCCGCCAAAAACATTGACAGTAACATCTGGCGGGTTGCCGTGGCACCGATATAGACGCCATCCCACACAAAAGCGGAAATACTCATCAACGGAACAGCGCATATCCACAATGAATAACCGTGTGCCGTGCCGATCACTTCTGGTTCGTTTGTCAGAAACCGGATAAGAAAGTTTTCGCCGAAACAATACAGGCAAGTGAACAATGCGGCGATGCCGAATCCCCAGGCGAAGAGTTCTTTGATGGTTTTGTTCAGGCTGGTTCGGTTTCCAGCTCCGACATATTTTCCGACAAGTGCTTCGCCAGCATAGGCAAATCCATCGGTGAAATACGAAAACAGGATGAAAAATTGCATTAGCAAGGTGTTCACAGCCAATACTGTATTTCCTTGGGAGGCTCCCGCAGATGTGAAATACATCATCACAGCCACCAAGCAGATGGTGCGCAAGAAAATATCCCGATTCACAGCAAAAAAGCCAAGCATTGCTTTTCGCCGCCAAACTCCTTGAACAAAAATTCGTTTGCGTAGCCGTTTATAAAAGCGTGTCCATAGGAACACGGCCATAATCAGCCCTGCATATTGTGCGGTGAGCGTTCCGAAGGCAACGCCCTCCATCTTCAAGTGGAACAAATAAACCAGAGAAAGGCTGCACAGGATATTCACTACATTCTGGACAAGGGCGATCAACATGGGGAAGCGGGAGTTTTGCATCCCGATATACCATCCGGTGAAGCCATACAACCCCAAAACTGCCGGAGCACCCCAGATGAGAATGTGAAAATAGGTGGAAGCAAGCGCACGGACTTCCGGCGTGGCCTTGACAAACAGAAATGCCGTATTCAATATCGGGTATTGGAGGATGACCAAAATGATTGAAATGACAAAGCCGGTGCCTACCGAACGCAGCAACAGCCTGACCGATTCGTCCAAATCCCGCTTGCCGTAAGCCTGCGAGGCCATCCCGGTTGTACCCATCCGCAAAAAGGCAAAAACCCAATAAATGATATTGAAGACCAAGCCTCCAACCGCAATGGCACCGATATAGGCCGCAGATCCCAGATGTCCCACTATGGCCACGTCTATGAGGCCAAGAAGGGGAACCGTGATGTTGGTGACGATGGATGGAATGGCGATTTTCAGGATTTTATTGTCGATTATCATAGCAATCTTTTTTCACGTGCCGCAAAGATAGTGTATAAATCAGTGAATGTTTCACAATTGGAAGAGTTGTGGGGTGGAGTTTTGCTATCTTTTGTTTATATTGCAGACAAATACAATGCGAATCTCCTTAACGAAATTAATTATGAAGAAGTTGCTTTTTATCTTTTTGTTGGTTTCCTTGAGCCACAATGCTTTCTCTGCAAGCCAGTTGGGCGGCGATGTTGTCCCAGATCGGGAGAACTTTCAGAGAATCAGCCCCAAACAAATTTCGAAGAATCCGGTATCCCTCTTCGGCGACAATTGGTTTGTGGTGTCGTGTGGAGACTCTGCCAAGTTCAATGAA